>PEWR01000013.1:1123-3060 GCA_002779395.1 Ignavibacteriales bacterium CG07_land_8_20_14_0_80_59_12 | reverse complement strand
AAGAGAAGGAATGAGGGCGCAACGCAGAGACTGAGAAGAATGCGGGGCTCGAGGAAGATGCGATACCAGCCTTCGGAGCGCCCTTCGAGGAGCGGGCTCGACAACCTCCCGTCACGGACCAATGTCGCCGCGGTGACCGACTCCCACGGCTCATCGACCCACACCCTCGGATAGCGGTCGATCAGGAGGGTCGAGGCCACGAGGTAGAAAACGAGGAGGAGAAGGAGGCTTCGATGGGTGTGGAGGAACGCCATGCGGGGCCGCTCACGTCGAGGCGACGATGATCCCGGCGATCATGAGCGCAACCCCGATCAAACGCGTGGCCGTGAGCGTTTCGCCGAAAAGCCACTGCGACAGGACGAGGATGAGAACAAAGCTCACGGTCATGACCACGGGGTAGGCATAGCTCAACTCGAACTTCGAAACCACGAGGACCCACGTCAGCGTGCTGATGACCGCCATGGCGATCCATCCGAGAATGTAGCCGTTCGTGATGAGCGAGACGAACGTCTGAATCGGATGGCTCAGGTCGAGCGCGACGGCCGTCGAGAGGGTTCCCCGTTTCAGAAAAAGCTGGCCCGCGACGCCGGTGAGGGTGGAGATCACAACGAAGAGCAATCCTGATGTCGACAGTTTCACTGCGGCTCCTTTGTTGCCATGCAGAAAACAGAGCTCCCGACCGGGAGGCTCATGATCGAGAGAATGGCGTTCTCGATGGCGAGGACACCGCACAACACACTGTTGATGAACCTGCCCGGCATCTGCACATCTGATGCCGCCGTCTCCTCCTTCCGCCGGAGAAGCCGGGCCGCGGCCACGAACGGAAAGAGAAGTGAGTTTCGATAGGTTATCCTTTGCACCTTCAATCCCGCGGCCTCGACCCGGTTCCTCACCTCGCGCCGCGTGTACCTCTTTCTCGTAAACACAACCGTGTCATGGCTTCCACGAAGGAACTCAAACGCGGCGACCTGTAGGATGAGCGTTCCCCGGGGCTTGAGAACCCGCGCAAGTTCCGCGAGCGCTGTCGAATCGTCCGCGACCCACAGATGGTAAAGAACGTCGATGGAGAGAATCGCGTCGAAGCTCCCCGAAGCGAAGGGGAGGTTGAGAAGCGAACTCCGGACAAGTCCTGTGAGTCCGCGCCGTTTCGAAAACTCCAGCGCCGTGGATGAGAGATCAACGCCGATCCCCTCTCCGAACTCCTCGAGCATTGCAAGATTGGCGCCCGTGCCGCATCCCGCGTCGAGGAGGCGCGGTGCCCGCCCATGGCTGGCCGCGCTCTTTGCGATGACCCGGCGAAGGAGCGCCCGCAAGCCGGCGTACCACCAGAACGAATCTTCCGCCTCATACATCCGGCGGTACTCATCGGTCCTCATCGATCCACGGTGAACTCGTTGAGCGCCGTGCAGACCGTCCCCACCTCGTCGTCGGTGAGCTCGGGATACATCGGGAGCGAGAGCTCCTCGTCCGCATGAGCCTCCGACTCGGGGAACGATCCGCGGGGTTTGCCGAGGTCGGCATACGATTCCTGGAGATGGATGGGGACCGGATAGTGAATGAGCGTGCCGATGCCGCGCGCCGCAAGGTGTTCCTGCAGCGCGGCACGGTGCGCTGTCCGGATGGGATAGAGATGGTAGACATGCCGCCCGTAGGGCATCTCCTCAGGCAGCCGGACGAGGGGGTTCGAGATTCCCCCGGCGTACATCGCCGCAATCGCGCGCCGCCGCGCGTTCCATCCATCGAGACGCGGGAGTTTGAGCGATAGGATCGCGGCTTGGAGGTCGTCGAGCCGGCTGTTGAATCCCTTGATCGAGTGGTAGTAGCGCCGCTCCTGGCCGTAGTTGCGGATCATCCGCATCTTCCGGGCAAGCTCCTCGTCGCTTGTGAGAACCATTCCGGCGTCGCCGAACGCCCCGAGGTTCTTGCTCGGATAGAAG
>PEWR01000013.1:915-1100 GCA_002779395.1 Ignavibacteriales bacterium CG07_land_8_20_14_0_80_59_12 | reverse complement strand
CGTCCCCGCTTTCTTCCCCTTGTACTCCGTGCCGTGCGCCTGGGCGCAATCCTCGAGGACCCGGATGCCGTGGCGCCGCGCGATGTCGAGGATGGGATCCATGTCCGCCGATTGCCCGTAGAGGTGCACCGGCATGATCACCTTCGTCCGCGGCGAGATGGCCGTCTCGAGGCGGTCCGGATCCA
>PEWR01000013.1:0-906 GCA_002779395.1 Ignavibacteriales bacterium CG07_land_8_20_14_0_80_59_12 | reverse complement strand
TGTGCGGATGGCAGTCGACGAGGACCGGGGTTGCGTTCGCGAAACTGACCCCCGACACCGTCGGCACGCAGGTATTCGCAACGGTGATGACCTCGTCGCCGCCCCCGGCACCGAGCGCGCGGAGGGCGATGTGGATTGCCTCCGTTCCCGAGCCGACTCCCACGCCGAAGCGGGCGCCGCAGTAGCGCGCGAACTCATCCTCGAACTGCTCCATCCGCTTCCCGAGGACAAACCACCCGCTCTCGAGCGTGGCGTGGATGACGGCGTCAAGGTCGGGCTGCAGCCCCGACACCTGCCTCTTCAAATCGCCGGCCGGAATGGTTATCGCCGTTGCCATGCTCCACTCACCAATAGTGTTCCCAATGCTTCTCGTAGTACTCAAAGGTCCGCCGCACCCCGTCCTCGAGCGAGTGGACGGGCTTCCAGCCGGTCAGCGCGCTGAACTTCGAGTGGTCTGCGATGTAGTCGCCGATTTCAATATCCTTCACATCCGGCGGAAACGGAACAAGCTCGTAGGACACCCCTCCCCGCACGACGCCCATGAGCCGGACGAAGTCGCGGAGGTTCACCGGCGTTCCGCCGAGGTTGTAGATCTCGCCGTTCGTCCGCTCATCGGCCATGGCGAGGAGCATCGCATCGACGACGTCATCGACGTAGTTCGTGTCCCGGGTCTGGGTCCCGTCGCCGTAAATGCGGATCATCTTCCCCTCCAGCGCCTGGCGGATGAACCAGTTCAGGATCCCCTGGCGGTGGTGCCGCATCTGGTGGCGCGGGCCGAACGTGTTCGTGAGCCGCAGCGACGTCGCGCGAATCCGGTACACGTTGTTGTAGAGAATGTGGTACCATTCGCCCGCCATGTTGTTGATGCCGTTCACGTCGGTCGGCTGCATGAGATGCTCTTCGGTC
>PEWR01000070.1 GCA_002779395.1 Ignavibacteriales bacterium CG07_land_8_20_14_0_80_59_12 | reverse complement strand
TGGACTAACTGCCGTGTCCAATGGACTAACAATCTTTCCGAGTGCTTTTTGACTGACATGTGTATAGATTTCTGTCGTCTTCGAGCTACTGTGTCCCAACAGTTCCTGGATGTACCTCAAGTCAACACCACTTTCTAAAAGGTGCGTGGCGAACGAGTGCCGTAAGCTGTGAACGGTTACCTGTTTCCGAATTCCAGCAGCTTTCACAGCACGCCCGAATACGTTCTGTACACTCCGCTCCGACAAATGTCTCCTTCCTTCCGCACCTTCGAAAAGATAATCCTTCGGTTTGTATTCTTTGTAGTATTTCCTCAAACTCCCCAAAGCCACATCAGACAATATCGTGTACCTATCTTTCTTTCCCTTTGCACCCTTAAGATAAATCAGTCTTCGCTGACTGTCAATATCTTCTATCTTTAGTCGAACTGCTTCCCCAACGCGTAAGCCAGCGGAGTAAATCAACATCAGCAGAGTTTTATGCTTCAGGTTCTCAACAGCATCGAGTATCTTCACAACTTCTTCCTGACTCAACACCACAGGAAGTTGTTTCTCTTTCTTCGGGCGAGGGATGTTGCCAATCGTAAACGGCATCTTGTACAACTCAACATACAAAAAACGTAAAGCATTGGAGACCTGGTTCACCGTCGCCGCTGCGAGATTTTTCTCCCCAATGAGATGCAGTAGATACTCTCGGACATCCGTTTGCGTAAGCTCGCGTGGATGGCGCAGATGAAAATACTTCACAAACGACCGAAGACAGCTTCGATAGGCTTTGACCGTCCTGGGACTGTAGTTGCGGAGAGTCAGTTCTTTGCGCAGAACCTCGAAGAAGCCCTGCCGGGGGGCACCCATGTCATCGGCTCCGGATTCGGAACAACCAGACAGTGCAACACTCCGCAAAGTATGGAATGACCTGAAGAAATGCAACTGGGCGAATAAGTTCGCTCCTGAACTCATCTCAGCCGACGCAAAGAGAGGAGACGAGAAGGCGATTCAGGTTCGTCGAGGCGGCCGGTCCCTTCCGGCCTCTCTCAGAGCATCCCGTTACGCTTGCGCAAGAACCATTCGACGGCGAAAATCAGGATGACGAATCCGAAAAGGTAGGGATTCCGCCAGAGGGTGAGATCATGACTTGAGGAAGCGGCGGCCGGCGTCAGCGATGCCGACGAAGCAAGCGAGCGGAGAAAGGTATGTGCACCGTCCGGCGTCACAAACGTTCCGCCAGTTCGATAGGCAAGTCGGCGGAGCAGTGGAGCATTCATACGTGTGTCGAGAAATTCGAGATTCACTTCCCCCACGGTGAACTTCCCCGTGTCCGCCCCCACCAACTGTCCGCCAAGAGAAGCACTTCCAGTGAAGGCGTAGTCCCCGGCCGGGAGGGGCTCCGTCGATCCGGTGTAGCGGCCTCCGCCGGCTGGCGAGAGGACCAGCTCACGCGGCGCCCCGGCGCCTCGGACCTGAACCTTCACATCGGCATCAGGGATGGCGTTGTAGCTGTTGTCGTACACCTGTCCCTGGAACTCAATCGGCTCTCCCCCGTCAAAGAGCTGTTTTGCCACGACGATGCGGACAGGCTTTTCCTCTTCGCGTGTCGTCAGCCAGCGCACAGAATTGGCAATGAAAGGATTGAGCACACCTCCTCCGGCGCGGCTCCCTTCCGCAAGGAGCTGCCAACGCCAGATGCCGTAGCCGAGAACAGCCAGCGACCTGTACCGGTTCACTCTCCTTGCTACGATGAGCGGCTCCGTCGTTGTGACGTTTCCGACGCGGACGAATCCCACGATTTCAGATTCCGGCCTCGACCTGATGAGGCTCTGCGTCCTGAAAACCGGCGGGAGCTGGTTCCACGTATCGGTCCCCCGGCCGCCGCTCAGCTTTAGAAGAGGATTGAACCGCTCCGCTTCCAGAATCTGAACGAACACCTGCATCTCATCTCCCCTGATACTCTGCACCGTCACGGGGAGGACCGGCTCAATCAAGCGGAGCTTTCCGAGATCGACCTGACGGCTCAGCAGAATGAAAAGCGGCTTCCGCTTCTCTTCAGCAACGGAGCGGAGGTTCTGAAGAACGTCGTTCCCCGACGAAGGGATCGGATACCCAATAAGAAAAATGCAGTCAGCATCGGTCATGTCGCGCACCGACGGCGGCCCTTCCACGAACTCGGCGCCGATCTTTCCGACAAATGCCTTCACGGTGATGTTCGGATCGGCCTCGAGGTTCTGCCGGACAAACGAGACATCGGGACCGGGAGCCCCGGCAATGATGACCACCTTCAGCTTGCTCTTCAGGACATGGACAAAGAAAACGCGGTTGTTGTTCTTCGTCGTCAACTCACCCGGGAGGGGCGAGACATCAACCGAGAAACGCTTCATCCCCTCGCCGGACGGTGTGAAAGATAGAGCAACCTTGTACTCGCCATCCCCCCGAAGCACGAGGAACTGTGCATCGAGCGGTGCGTTCTTCTCATCACGCAGTGTTAACTGGACACGCGAGCCGCTGTATCCGGAGCTGCGGATCGTCGCCTCGACGGGAAGCTTCGTGCCGGCGTACGCGATCTCGTTTGTCACGACGTTCGTCAGCACGATGTCCTTCGGCTCGGTCGAATCACCGACAGCGAGGACGGACACTGGCACGCCGGTTTGTTCCGCGTCATAGAGCGGGTTCTCACCCACATTCACTGCGCCATCGGAGATGAGGACAACGTGTTTCAAGTTCTCGATGCCCTCTCCGCTCCGAAGTGAGCGGAATGCGTTTGCGATGTCGGTGCCCGGTCCGTTGAAGCTCACGCTGTCCGCGCGTAACGATTCCAGCGACTGCACCTTCTCTGCAAAAACGAACGGTCTGACCGACGAATTCTTCTCAAGATCCCGCCAGGCCGGATCGCCGAGGAGATGACGGACAAGCGAATCGCGCCTCGCCGGACCGTCCTTTACCGTCATGCTCTTCGAATCATCGATAAGGACGGCAACGGCAGGGGGAACGTCATAGTGCCGTGTGAATGTGAGGAGCGGCTCGAAGAGGAGGGTGATGAGGAGAAAGAGTCCGGCCGCACGCAGCGCT
>PEWR01000056.1 GCA_002779395.1 Ignavibacteriales bacterium CG07_land_8_20_14_0_80_59_12 | reverse complement strand
GACGAGGAGTAAGGAAACAAACGATCTCACACCTTCGCGGAGGAACTCTTCGACGTCTTCGACCGCATGGAACTCGAGCGCCCCCCTGGCGATCCGCTCGGCTTCTGCGAACGAGATGCTCCGGATGATCTTCTTCACGCTCGGCACGAGGGACGGAACCATGCTGAACTCGTCAAGACCGAAACCGAGGAGGAGGATCGTCGCGAGGGGGTCGCCAGCCATCTCGCCGCACAGTCCCACTTTTTTCCCCGCCCTGTGAGCGCCGTCGATAATCCGCTTGATGGTGAGGAGGACGCTCGGGTCGAACTCGGAATAGAGTTTCGCAACATTGTCGTTCCCCCGGTCGACGGCGAGGAGGTACTGGATCAGGTCATTTGTACCAATGCTGACGAAGTCGGCCTCGCGAGCAATGTGCTCAGCCATCACGGCAGCCGAGGGGACTTCGATCATCACGCCGACCGGCACCGCGTCGTCGAACGGGATGGAGGCGGAGTGGAGCTCCTCCTTCGCCTGCTCGACCATGCGCCTTGCGCGGCGGACCTCCTGGACCGTGGTCACCATCGGCAGCATGATCGCGACATTCTTCCGGCTGCTTGCCCTGAGGATGGCCCGGACCTGCGAGAGAAAGATGTCGGGGCGGTCGAGGCCGATCCGGATGCCGCGCCACCCGAGAAACGGGTTCTCCTCCGGGGCCTGCGATTCCACCATCACCTTGTCGCCGCCGATGTCGAACGTCCGCATGATGACCCTCAGGGGGTGCAATCGCGCGGCGATCGACTCGTAGGCGAGGGCCTGCTCATCCTCATCCGGGAAATCATCGCGCCCGATGAGGAGGCTCTCCGTGCGGTAGAGGCCGACACCTGCCGCGCCGTGGTGCCGGACCGCTTCGAGCTCCTCTTCGAACTCGATATTCGCAAGGATCTCGACGCGGCGGTTGTCCAGTGTCTCGGCCGGAAGGTCGCGGAGCTCCTCGAGCTCCTGCTCGAACTTCAGGTAGCGCGTCCGTTTCTCCTCGTACTCGCGGAGCCGCTCCGCCGTCGGGTTCACGATGAAGAGTCCGCGGAACCCATCCACGATGACGAGGTCACCGGTGGCGACAGACTTTGATGCCCGGGAGAGGCCGACGACCGCGGGGATTTTCAGGGAGCGCGAGAGGATCGCGGCGTGGGATGTGATGCCGCCGTGGTCCGTGGCATATCCGAGGACGTTGTTCCGGCTGAAGAGAACGGTGTCCGCAGAAGAGAGCGCCTCTGAAATGATGACCGAGAATCCTTCAAGCCGCGAGAAAAGGAGGTCCTGGTCAATGTTCCGGATGATGCGGTTCTTCACCTCCTCGACATCGAAGGCGCGCTCCCGCATGTACTCATCCTCGGCGGAGAGCATCCGGTGCTGGTACTTTCCGATCTCGTCGCTCACGATGAAGTCGGCGTTCTTCTTTTCCACGCGGATGCGGCGCTCGACTTCATGGAAGAGGAACTCGTCGTGGAGGACCATGATCTGAGCCTCGAAGATGCGCGCCTTGCGGTCGCCGATCTTCTGCGTCGCAAAGGCGAGGACTTTCTCAAGCTCTTTCGTCGAGCGCTGGAGGGCGTTCTTGAGCCGCTGGATTTCATCGTCAATCTCACGCGCATCGACGGAGCGCTCCACAACCTTCGGTGTCTGCTTGTCGTAGAGGTAGGCGCGTCCGATCGCGATACCAGGGGCGGCGGCAACGCCGCGGAGGAAAACCTCGCCCGTGAACCTGTCGGCCTGGATCACATCGGTTCTCCGAAGCCTTCTTCAAACAGGGACACGACAGCCTGCGCCGCCTCTTCCTCGTCGGGCCCGTTGAAGCGGAGGAGAAGCTTGGAGCCCTGTTCCGCGGCGAGTGTCATGACACCGATAATGCTTTTCCCGTTGATCTCCATTCCGTCCTTCACGAGGAAGAAATCCGACTTGAATTTCGCAGCAAGCTTCACCACGGACGCAGCCGGACGCGTGTGGAGGCCAGCCCGGTTCCGGATTGTCACTTCGCATTCAATCATCCGTCACGACACTCTTCGGCCGAGCATATCCGCAAGATAGAAGAGTGCTCCTTTCGCCGGGGAGTCGCGAAGTCCGTCGAGACACGCTCGCGCCTCGCGGATCGCGTCGTCGACGGCGCGCCGTGCTTCTCGCACGACGCCGAGCCGCTCGTACATCCGCCTCACGCGAGGGATGTCACGTCGGCGGGCTCCACCACGGTTCACGACGGTTCGCAGGAAGGTGCGGTCTTCTCCCTTCGCACGCCGGAGTGCCGTGAGAAGAAGGAACGTCTTCTTCCCTTCAATGAGGTCGGCACCCACCGGCTTGCCCAGCTCTCTCTCGCTGCTCGTGATATCGAGGAGGTCATCCTGCACCTGGAACGCGCGCCCGAGCGCCTCTCCGAACCGGGTGAGGGATGCGATCTCTTCAGGGGAGCCGCCGCCGCAAAGCGTGCCCAGACGCGACGACGCGGCGATGAGGGCGCCGGTCTTCTTCGCGATCATCATCACGTAGCGCGGGATCGGCACATGGTCCATCCGCTCGAATTCCATATCAAACGCCTGCCCCTCGCACACCTCGACGACCGCTTCGGTGAAGGTCCGGCCAATCTCTGGGAGTCTCTCTACAGGCGACTTCAGCAGCGAGCGGTAGGCGATTCCGATAAGCGCGTCACCGGCGAGGATGGCGACGTTCGGGTCCCATTTCGTGTGGACTGTCGGGCGCCCGCGCCGCAGGTTTGAGTTATCCATGATGTCGTCGTGGACAAGCGAGAATGAATGGAGCAGCTCAACCGCCACGGAAGCCGGCAGTGCATCGTTCACGTTTCCGCCGACCGCCTCGGCAGCGAGGAGAACGAGAACCGGCCTGATACGTTTGCCGCCCGCCGTCAGGGAGTAGTGGATTGGAGGATAGAGGGAACGAGGAGAGCCGCGGGGAACGGTCCGCCGCAACTCTCTTTCAATCAGTCTCTTGCGCGACGCATATATTTCCCGTGGAGACACGCAGGCATCACATTGATCTATGAAGCAGGAGGGATTGGAGCAGCGCCGTAACCGCAATCCCAAACGCAAAATAGGGACAGATTCCGTAAGAATCAAGGGCTTTCGGCACGCTTGGTATTGCGGGGAGGCTCACCTATATTGCGGAGGTAAAGAAGCAAATGGAACCACGGACACAGAATCGATGATTAGGAAACGACTCTTCCCCTTGGCCTCAGCCTTTGTTGCCTTCCTGCTCCTGCTTCTTCCCGCAGGCCAACTGGAGTCGGCCCTCCAGCTCACGGAAAGCTTCGACGGAACCGTCCCTCCCACACTTCCAGAAGGCTGGCTCTCCTCTTCTGTCAGGAATCCTTCGGGCGATTTCGTCACGACATCAAGTACACCCCACACTCCTCCCAATGCAATCCTCTCGAGCGACAGCAAGACCGCCCAATGGATCGTGACACCGGTGTTCGACTTCGCCCGCGTGCGGCCGGAGCGTCTAGTCTTCTACGAACGCCGGTCTTCGAGCCACAACTCTGGTTTCCTCATCGACGCATCAACCGATGGCGGGGCAGCATTCACCATTGTCGTGTGCGACACACTCCGGAACCCGGGCAACACCTCTTATGTGAGACGTGAACTCACTCTTCCTGCCCAGCTCGCCGACAGGCAGGCGGTACGGTTCCGTTTCCGCGTGGTCGGCAACGGAACCGGGTCAACAGGCTCGTTGAGGATCGACGACATCACGATCATTGTGAGACCGGCGGTCGATCTCGCCGTCATGCGCGTTGAGGCGGAGATGCCGCTCAGCCCCGGCGCCAGCACGCGGCTGCGTGCGCTCGTCGAGAACACGGGATCGCAGAGTGCGATCGGGGCGTTTGTTCACTTTTACTTTGACACGGACGGCGATTCGGCTGAGGGGACCGGCGAGCTTATCGGAACGATTCCCCTTCCCCCTCTTTCACCCTCGGACTCGACGTGGACCGACTCGCGCGCCGATTCACTTCCGGCGGGAGTCCTGCGCGTTTGTGCGCGTGTCGACTTCCCCGGCGACGGTGACCCTTCCAACAACACGTCGTTCCTCGACATCAACGTCGTGCCGGGTCCGGGGTCCCTCATCATCGGTGAGATCCTTCACTCCCCCTCCGGTGGCGAGCCGGAATGGGTGGAACTCTACAACCGTCTTCCGGTCCCCGTCAACCTGCAGGGGATGACGGTCGCAAACCACTCTTCGTCGCGATATCAGATCGCATCCCGGCCGCTCTTCGTCGAATCCCATCAATACGCTGTCCTCACGCGGGACAGCGCAATGTGGCTGTACCATGCTGCCGTTCCTTCAAAATCCGTGATCGTGCCGCAGCTCCCTTACTACTTCCTCAGCAACGGCGGAGACGCGGTGGCGCTGTATGATGTACAGGGGGCTACGATCGACAGCGTCAGGTATGCACCCGCCTGGGGAGGAGAAGGCGGAACGTCGCTTGAGAGGATCGACACCGAGCAGCCCGCCGCCGATTCCACAAACTGGGGATCGAGCATTGACCCTGAGCGATCGACGCCAGGAAGGGAAAACAGCATTGCACGGCTGGAGCGCGACATCCGTGTGAGAAGAATCGTTCCCGGTCGGCCAATCACCACCGTCGTCGAGAATTTCGGCCGCGCCGAGGTCGGGGAGTTTCGGCTCGCATTGTACGCCGACCGCGACCGCGATTCCTTCCTCCGGGAGACAGAAAAGGTGGAGGAACAGGAGATCCGGTCCACGCTGGGCCGCGGGGATACAACGGTGGTTTCGTTTCTGTGGCAGCCGCCCGCCGGGGTGGTTCACATCGGGGTGACCGTCGATGCGGCGGGAGACATGAACCGGCGAAACGACACGGCTTGGTGCGACGCATCTGGTAGTTTCATGCGGGGTGTGCTCATTATGAACGAAATCATGTACGAGCCTCTCGCCTCAAGCTGCGAGTACGTGGAGCTCGTGAACCGGGCGGACACGATTGTCGACCTCTACGGCTGGGGGCTTGCCAACTCGACGGCACGGAACCGCGGAACGCAATGGATCATTGCAGGGAGTCACGTCTCACTCCAGCCCGGTTCGTACGTCGTCCTCGCGGGCGACTCATCGATCTACTCGTCCTATCCTGAGACGGCGGGAGGCGACTCGAGGGTCATTCTCATCAATGGGATTTCGCTCGGGAACAGCGGGGATGCCGTCGTGCTGACCGATCCAACGGGTGCCGTCATCGACAGCCTGCACTATCTCCCATCATGGCACAACCCGGCCGTCAGAGATACGCGGGGTGTGAGCCTCGAGCGGATTCATCCGCGCCTCGAGACCAACGATCCGCGCTCCTGGAGCTCGTGCGTGGAGCGCCGCGGCGGAACACCCGGCAAGCAGAACAGCATACATGCTGAATCGCAGCCCGCGGCGTCGGATCTCTCGTTCGCGCCGAATCCCTTTTCGCCGGATGGGGACGGTGTCGAGGATTTCACGGTCATTCAATACCGCCTCAAGTTCCGGGCGGCTCGAGTCCGGATTCGCGTCTTCGATGCGGCAGGGCGGCCGGTCCGGACGCTGGTAAATAACGAACCCGCGGGTACGTTCTCAGAAACCGCGTGGGACGGCAGGGACGACGCACGATCACGCGTGCCGGTCGGCAGGTACATCATACTCCTGGAAGCCGTGGATGAGTCTGGCGCGGACACGGAGACACTGCGTGGCGTCGTGGTCGTGGCGGTCCCGCTGTAGCGGGTCACATTGTTTTTTTGGCACTGAATGGTTAATTTCCCTTAGTTTGCAATCACTTGAAAGGACACGCCTTTTGACACAGGAAGACGAGCAGCAGCCCCCCCAGCCGCCATCGCACCGGGGGGAAGGGGCACCCCGGCGGTCGTTCCACCGCCGTCGACGCCCGCACAGGCCGCCAACGCAAGGAACAACCGGAGAGACAGCCGCAGCACCCGAGACCCAGGCCGCCGTCAAGGCCGCGGCTCCCGCGGCCGCGCCCCAACCGCTGCGCCAGCATGCTCAGCCGCGGTCACTCGACCTCTCGGTTGTCATACCCCTCTTCAACGAGGAGCAGTCGATTGAGGACCTCGTCCGTCAGCTTCGCGACGTGCTCAGCACGATCCGCATGAGCTACGAGGTCATCTTCGTAGATGACGGAAGCAGTGACGGCTCGTTCAACGTCCTTCGACGCGCACACCAGCAGAACCCGCGCATCAAGGTGATCAGGTTCCGGCGCAACTACGGAAAGTCCGCAGCTCTCTCGGTCGGCTTCAAGTCGGCCCGGGGTGCCATTGTCATCACGATGGACGCGGACCTGCAGGACGACCCTCGCGAGATCCCGAACCTCATCAGGAGGATCAGGGAGGGATACGACCTTGTCTCCGGCTGGAAGAAGAAGCGCCGCGACCCGATCACAAGAACGATCCCTTCGAAGTTCTTCAATTTCGTCACATCGTTGATGAGCGGGTTGAAGCTCCACGACTTCAACTGCGGTCTCAAGGCGTATCGGAGCGCGGTGGTCAAGGAAGTCCGCGTGTACGGTGAGCTTCACCGATACATCCCGGCACTCGCTCATTTCTCGGGGTTCCGCGTCACGGAGGTCCCGGTCGAGCATCGCCCCCGAAAGTTCGGGAAGTCGAAGTTCGGCGCCGGCAGGTTTATCAGAGGGTTCCTCGACCTTCTCACCGTCCTCTTCACGACAAGGTATTTCCGGCGGCCGCTCCATTTCTTCGGCGCCGTCGGAAGCCTCTTCGCCCTTGCCGGACTCGTCATTAACGTGTGGCTCTCGATCCTGAAGCTCCTCGGCGAGACTTCCATCAGCAACCGGCCCCTCTTCCTTGTCGGCATTCTTCTCATTGTCGTCGGTGTCCAGTTTGTTTCGATCGGGCTTCTTGGTGAGATGATTACAAAGGCGCAGCACAGCGAAGAAGAGTACTCCATCAGAGAAACCATCATGTAGGATGACCCCTCTCACCGTCGATTCGCTGAAACCCGATTGCCGTCACTTCCGCGGGGACATCCCGTGCAAGCCACACAAATTCCACGGCGTCCACTGTCCGGGCTGCCCATTGTATGAGCCGACGGACGGCCGCGTCCTTGTCATCAAGTTAGGCGCGATCGGCGACGTCATACGGACGACGCCGATCCTCCACAAGCTGAAGGAGGTCTACCCGCGCCACGCGGTCTGGTGGGTGACGGAGACAACCGACGTCGTGCCCGAGACGGTCGACGTCCGCCTGCCGTGGAACGACGCGAGCATCCTTGCGCTCCAGCATGTGGACTTCGACCTTGTCCTGAGCCTGGAGAAGGACCTCCATGCGTGTGCGCTCGCAATGAGCGTGCCGTCGAAGAGGCTGAAGGGGTTCATCCTCAAGAACGGCAAGTGCGCCCCTATCGACGGCGATGCCGACCATAAGTACCTGACCGGTGTCTTCGACGACCTCAACAAGGAGAACACGAAAAGCTACCCGGAAGAGATCTTCGAGTTGTCGGGCTTCAGGTTCTCAGGCGAGAAGTACGTCCTGCGCAACTTCGCGGACGACGGGTACGCGTGGAAGCTTCCGAAGAGGAAGAAGATCGTCGGTCTCAACACCGGGTGCGGAGGGAGGTGGCCGTCGCGCCTCTGGCCGGACGCACACTGGGTTGCGCTCGCGCGGTCGCTCGGGCGCGCCGGGTACACTCCTCTCCTCCTTGGCGGTGAGGAGGAGCAGAGGAAGAACCTGAGAATCGCAAAGGCATCCGGCGCGTTGTACCCCGGTCATTTCCCGCTCAGGCAGTTCATCAACCTCGTCGACCAGTGCCGGCTTGTCGTCACCGCGGTCACGATGGCAATGCACATTGCCATCGGGCTCGAGAAGAAGATTGTGCTCTTCAACAACATCTTCAACAGGAACGAGTTCGAGCTCTACGGGCTCGGGGAGATCCTCGAGCCAACCGTCCCGTGCGACTGCTTCTATGCGCGGGAATGCCCGAAGCAGTGCATGCGCTCCATTACGCCGAAGAGGGTGCTTGAGACGGTTCAATGCCTCCTCCCGGCGAAGTAACTCCGCTCAATGAAGATCGCAATCATCGGCACAGCGTACCCCCTGCGCGGGGGGATTGCGCATTATAACGCCATCCTCGCGAGCCATCTCAAGCAGCGCCATACCGTCGACGTCATCACGTTCAAGCGTCAGTATCCAAAGCTTTTCTTCCCGGGAACATCGCAGAAGGAAACGGGTGATCCGGGAATCCCGATTCACTCACGCCAGCTCGTCGATTCGATCAACCCGTTCAACTGGATCCGCACCGGACTGACCGTCCGACGGGAGCGGCCGGACCTCATCATTTTCAAGTACTGGCTTCCATTCTTCGGCGCTTGCTTTGGAACAATAGCGGTCATTGCTAGATGGGGGACCCGCACGAAAGTGCTCTACATCTGTGACAACGTCATCCCGCACGAGCACCGGCCCGGGGACCGGTTCCTCACACGGTTCGCGCTCAAGCGGGGGGATGCGTTCGTCGTCCAGTCTGACCAGGTCGAGCGCGACCTTCTCTCCCTCCTGCCGCGTGCACGCTGCAGGAAAGTGCCGCATCCGGTCTACGAGATATTCGGCGAGACAATTCCGAAGGCGGAAGCGAGGGCGAGGTTAGGCATTCCCGTCGACAAGCCTGTCATCCTTTTCTTCGGCTACATCCGCCCGTACAAGGGGCTCATGACGCTCCTTGACGCACTGCCGCACGTCCCGGCTTCACTCGATATCACAACGCTTATCGTCGGCGAGTTCTACGAGGACCCTGCTCCGTACAGAGACAGAATCGCCGCGCTAGGCCTCGGCGGCCGGCTCAAGCTCGCAGCGGAGTATGTGCCGAACGAGGAGGTGTCCACGTACTTCTCCGCCGCCGATCTGCTCGTCCTTCCCTACCGGTCCGCAACGCAGAGCGGGATCATACAGATTGCCTACAACTTCGACAGGCCCGTCATCGCCACGAACGTCGGCGGGCTCCCCGAGGTGGTCATCCACGGAAGGACCGGCCTCATTGTTCCGCCGGATGATCCGGTCGCGCTCGCACGTGCGGTCGAAGAATTCTTCAGGAGCGGGAAGATGGACGAGTTCACGAAAAATGTGCGCGAGGAGAAGAAAAAATACTCGTGGGACCGGCTGGTCGAAGCCATCGAAGATCTCACCGGGTCGGGCAAGTGAAAAAGCTTCTCATCGTCGCCTACTATTTCCCTCCTTCCGGCGGGCCGGGGGTCCAGCGCGTATTGAAGTTCATCAAGTACCTCCCGGAATTCGGCTATCAGCCGGTGGTCCTCACCGTCGACGAGTCCGCAGGCTTCCCCGCGCGTGACGAGTCTCTCCTGAAGGAGATCCCGCCAACGGTGCGCGTGGTGCGGACGAAGATCTTCGAGCCGTACGACGCCTACCGGAAGATCACGGGAAAGACGGCCGGGACCCCGGTGGATGTGAACGTCATCCCGAGCAAGGGAGCGAAGCGTTCCGTCTCCGAGCGGATTGCCGAGCGTATCCGGGCGACCTTCTTCATACCGGACGCGCGGATCGGCTGGTACAGGTACGCTGTGAAGGCAGGGAAGCGGATCATCGCGGACGAGGAGATCGACGCGATCTACTCCTCTTCGCCTCCGTACACGACGGCGGTCATCGCGCGGAAGCTGAGCCGGTGGAGCGGGAGGCCGTGGTTGGCGGGATTCAGGGACCCGTGGACCGGCTTCCTCTCCACACCCGACCGATGGCTCATCCCGCGCGTAATCGACCGGCACCTTGAGCATCGCGCGTTCCGCGATGCGAGCGCCGTTGAAGTCGCGTGGCGTGGCATCGCCAAGGATGCTCTGCGGAAGTACGCGCACCTTCCCGACGAGAAGTTCCATTACCACCCGAACGGGTTCGATTCCGCCGATTATCCCGACATCGTCCGCTCCAGGAATGAGAAGTTCACGCTTACTTACACCGGCTCCATGTACGGGAAGAGGAACCCGTCGACGCTCCTCAAGGCGATCGAGAAGCTAATCGCATCGGGTGAAGTGGATCCCGCGAAGATGGAGCTCCGCTTCATCGGGCGGTTCGGCGCCGAGGTCGAAGAGATGTTCCGGTCGTTCTCGCATCCCGGGGCGCTCAGGATCATCCCGTACCTTCCACACGCGGAGAGCATCGTCCACATTCTCTCATCCGATGCACTCCTCCTCGTCGTCGACGATGCCGAGGGAGCCGAGGAGATCGTGCCGGGCAAAGTGTTCGAGTATATCGGGGCGCACCGGCCGATCCTTGCCTTTGCACCGCATGGGGCAGTTGCGGAAATACTCGAGGAGACGCGTGCGGGGTGCACCGTTCCGCCCGCCGACGTTGACGCTGCGGCAAAGGCATTTCTTGAATATTACCGCCGGTTTCTCTATAATGACGGGACATTTGAGCCCGCGAGCGACGCGATTGCGAAATACGACCGGCAGAACATCACCCGAGACCTTGCGGCGCTCCTCGACCGGCTGACCGTCCAACCCCATTCACGATAGCAGCGACATTCCCCATGGCAAAACCGGTTTCACGCAAACGCACAGCACCGGCAAAGGGGGCAGCAGCGGGACGTGAGATCGTCCCGCCGAAGTACCACACGCCTCTCTTCATTCTTCTCATCCTTGCGGCGCTTCTCGTCTTCTTTGCCGGCCCGATTTTCCAGGACAAGACGTTTCAGACTCCCGACAATATCGCGTCACTGAGCATGAAGACGTACAACGAACAGGCGGACAAGGAAGGAGCCTTTCCCCTCTGGATCCCCTACGTCTTCAGCGGCATGCCGGTCTATGCGAGCCTCATGGGGGGCGGAGAGCGGTGGTGGGACTTCACAAACGAGGTCTGGTGGAAGGCACAGCGCTTCATCGAATTCTTCTTTCCGAACCGCGATGTCTTCTGGGTGGTCCTCAACTATTTCATATTCGGCGCAGGCCTCTACCTCCTTGTGCTGAAGAAAACCGGCAACAAGTTCGGCTCGTTCTTCGCATCACTCGCAGGCGTCTTTTCGACCTTCATCATCATCTGGATCATGGTGGGCCACAACACGAAGGTGGCGTCCGTCGCGATCTGGCCTCTTCTCTTCCTCCTCGTCGATGAACTGACGGAACGGATGCGCTGGCTGTATGCTGTGCTCCTCATTCTGGCGGTCCACATTGAGATCGAGTCGACGCACTTGCAGATGAACTTCTACATCTTCTTCGCCCTCGGACTCTATCTCCTTTACAGCCTCATCGCGAAAGCGGTCACAAAGGAGAACGTTCTCGGCGTCATACGGAGCGGTGTGCTCCTTGCCGCGGCGGGGGCGATTGCGTTTGGCATGTCGGCCGACCGGTACCTTTCGACATTCGAGTACAGCAAGTACTCAATCCGCGGCTCCGCACCGATCACGACTGATGTCTCGTCGCCGCAGTCGAAGACACAGGCGGGAGGACTCGACTACGATTATGCGACAAGCTGGTCGTTCAGTCCGGGTGAGGTCTTGACCTTCTTCATACCGTCGTACTACGGGTTCGGCCGGCAGGAGTACCAGGGTCCGCTGACGAATAACGAATCCGTTCCCGTCGAGACCTACTTCGGCCAGATGCCATTCACCGATGCACCGGAGTACATGGGTGTGATCGTTCTCCTCCTCGCGTTGGTCGGCGCCGGCGCGTACCGCAGGGACCGGTTCGTGCAGTTCCTCATCATCCTCGGCGTCGTCGCGCTCTTCATCTCCTTCGGGAAGAACCTTCCCCTCCTTTTTGACCTGATGTTCAAGTACTTCCCCTACTTCAATAAGTTCCGCGTGCCGACTCTTATCCTCTCGCTTCTTCAGTTCTCCGTGGCGATCCTTGCCGGCTACGGAATTGCCGCCGTCACGCGTTGGCACAAGGAGGGGCTCGCGCCGCTGGGCAAGAAGCGGCTCACGTACGCGCTCGCCGGATTCGGCGGAGCGCTCGTCCTCTCGTTCCTCATCAAGGGCGCGTTTGAGTCGTCATACAACGCGATGATCGCGTCGAGCGGCAAGCAAATCCCTTCCCAGCTCTACGGTTGGATGTTCGACACGATGTGGAGCGATTTGCAGATCTCGCTCGGCATCTGCGCGGCGGCGCTCGGACTCCTTACCCTGTTTGTCAACCAGAAGGCGTCCGCCACCATCGTGATGGCGGGACTC
>PEWR01000038.1 GCA_002779395.1 Ignavibacteriales bacterium CG07_land_8_20_14_0_80_59_12 | reverse complement strand
GAGGAAGTCGGTATCGGTTTCCGTCGTGTCGGTGCGCGCCCCCATGTGGACAACGGCCTCGATCGATTTCGCCCACGGTTCCGATGCGAGCTCCTCGAAAAGCCGATTGCGGTTTACAAACCGGTTGAATCGGCAGCCGAGAAGATTCTTCCATTTCTCTCCCGCGCCGAAAAGATCGCTGAGCACAAGGTCGTTCCGACCGCGCTCGTTCAGCGCCCAGGTGAATGCGCTCCCGATGAACCCGGCGGCTCCGGTGATGAGTAGCATGATTTCTCCCTTTCACTCCCTCCAGAAGTTCGAAAAACTGGAACGACGACTGATGCGGCATCGTTCGTCATATCAAGATTGAATTATACGCTATGCTTCCATATATTTCAAATCGCCATGGCAGACCGGACACCAGAACGCTTCCACAGCAAGTTCCTCATCAAGGCCGCAACCTTCGCCGGCGCCCTCCTCGTCATCATTCTCGTCTTCGACAATTTCATCATGCCATGGTACGTTAACCGTTGGGGGACAGAGCAGGTTCCAAGCGTGGTGGGGCTGAAACAGCAGGAAGCGTTCATACGGCTTGAGGAAGCGGGACTTTCACCCAGGGAGGGCGGGACGCGGCTCGATCCGAAATTTGCCGCAGGCGTGGTCGTCCAGCAGTCTCCCGAGGCAAACCAGATTGTGAAGCGCGGAAGGCGGGTCTACCTGATCGTCAGCGGCGGCGAGCAGAAAGCTGCGGTCCCCGGCGTTCGCGGGAAAACGATCCGCGATGCGCGGTTCGCCCTGGAGCGTGACGGGTTCGTCCTCGGCGCGATTGAGTACATCCTGTCCGATGAGTTCCCGGAAAACACTGTCATTGACCAATCGATCTCGGCGGGCTCGGCGGTCCGGCAAGGAGCCGCAGTGGCAGTCACTGTCAGCTCGGGCCGCAGCGGCGCGCTCGTGGCGGTCCCGGCCGTCGTCGGGAAATCTGTCAGCGATGCCGAGCGGCTCCTGGCCCAGGAAGGCTTCAGGCCGGGGAAGGTCACGTACCAGGTGTCGAATCGGTATCTGCCCAACACAGTGCTTGACCAGTATCCGAGGCCCGGGACAAGCGCGGCTGCAGGGAGCGCTGTGGACCTCTTTGTCGCGCAGGCCCCGTCGAGCAAGATTCCCTCTGTCGAGAATTGAGCTTGCCCATGCCCCTCATCGCTCCATCGATCCTGTCGGCGGACCTTCTAAGGCTTCGCGAGCAAATTGACGCTGTCGAGCGCGCAGGCGCAGACTGGATTCATCTCGATGTGATGGATGGCCGGTTCGTTCCGAACATCACATTCGGTCCGCTCATGCTGAAGGCCGTAAGACACGTCACCGCACTTCCTCTCGACGCGCACCTCATGATTGTCGAGCCCGAGCGGTACCTTCGGGTGTTCCGCGAGGCGGGGGCTGACATCATCACGGTCCACCTCGAGGCGTGCCCCCACCTCCAGCATGTCGTCCACATGATCAAGGAGCTCGGCGCAAAGGCGGGTGTCGCAATCAATCCAGCCACGCCGGTCGAGCTCGTTGGAGACATCCTTGGAGACATCGACCTCCTCCTCGTGATGTCGGTCAACCCGGGGTTCGGCGGCCAGGAGTTCATCCATCACGCCACCGTGAAGATTCAGGATGCGGCGGGGCTGCGCAAGAACCTCGGCGGCGGCGCTCCCTTGATCGAGGTCGACGGAGGTATATCGGTCGAGACCATCGGCCCCGTCTGCGCCGCAGGCGCCGACGTCATCGTCGCCGGGAACGCGGTCTTCGGTCACGGAGACCCCGCGGCGAACCTGCATGAGCTGAAGAGGATGGCGGCATCATCCCTTACGACAGCATGAGCCTCATCCTCCGCGGCGCACATATCGTCACTCCTTTCCGGCTCGAAGAACACTCCACGCTCACCATCGACGGCGACACTATCACGGCTCTCGGCAGCGATGCAGATGGCGTCACTGAATCCGGTGCGTACTCTCGGGCTCGAAGCGACACGAGGGTTGCTCGCGCCGGGAATGCGGGTGGACATCGCCGTCCTCGATGAAGAGTTCTCGGTCCATCTCACAATTGCCGGCGGTGAAATCGTTCATCGCTGCACGCGGTTTTCTTCGTTTGTGTTTCCTCCATCGAAGAGTTATCTTGGTAGTCACTGAGGCGCGGGGAGGGATGCGATTCAGCTTTCCCTCCCGGAGCCGGCCGGCGGAGGCAAAGAGAGGAATGCTTCGCCGGCGGATTCGCACCGCACTCATCTCCCATCCGAGTCACCAAACAAGAGGTCTGTATGAAATTCAAACGGATAGAGTACACCGCCGCGAACCGTGTTGGGACTATCTGTTTGAACCGGCCTGAGAAGCGGAACGCGCTCGACGATACAATGGTCGCCGAGCTCACTGACGCATTCGTGGCCGCCGCGAAAGATACGAACGTCAAAGCGATCGTGCTTCGCGCGGCGGGACCCGTGTTCTCCGCGGGGGCGGACCTTGACTACCTCGAGCAGATATCGACTGCGGACTTCGAGACGAACCTCAAGGACTGCCGTTCCCTCGTGAGGCTCCTCAGTTCCATCAACCAGATGAAGAAACCGGTTGTCGCGGTCGTCGAGGGGCCGGCACTTGCAGGAGGGCTTGCTCTCATCTCCGCATGCGACCTGATTATTGCGGACGATACAAAGGCGCAGTTCGGCTGCCCGGAGGTCCGGATCGGCTTCATCCCCGCGGTCCTCCTCGTGTACCTCCTGCGGAGAGTGAGCGAGGCTCACGGGCGCGAGCTTGTGCTTTCGGGGAACCCGATCACCGCCCGGCGGGCACATGAGATCGGGCTCATCAATGAGCTTGTGCCCTCGGAGGGACTCGACGCGTTCGTGGAAGAATATGTCCGGCATCTCCTCGAAGAGAACAGCGGGACTTCCATGGGGCTCGTAAAGGAGATGTTTGCGAAGCTCACAGGACTCAACCTTGTGGACCAGCTCGACTACGCGGCCAACATGAACGCCGTCGCCAGGATGACAGACGACTGGAAGAAGGGGGTCTCGGCATTTCTGAGGAAAGAGAGGATCACCTGGTAGGAGGAGCCACCCGTGGAGAAAAACCTGAGAGGGTATGTCCGCAGCGTCCGTGATTTCCCGAAGAAAGGTGTCATGTTCCGCGACATCACGACGCTCCTCAAGAACGGGGAAGCTCTCCGAAAAGCTGCGGGAGACCTCTTCGACGTCTACCGGGACAAGGGGATTCAAAAGGTCGCCGGCATCGAGTCGAGAGGTTTCGTTCTGGGAGCCATCCTTGCTTACCTACTTGGCGCCGGGTTTGTTCTCATACGGAAACCGGGGAAGCTCCCCGCGGCGACGGCGCGTGAGGAGTACTCACTTGAATACGGAACCGACGCCGTCGAGATGCATATCGATGCCGTCGGTGCAGGAGAATGTGTGCTTGTTCATGACGACCTCCTTGCCACGGGCGGGACGGCGCTGGCCGCATGCCGCCTTGTCGAGGGGCAGGGAGGCGTTGTTGTGGGAGTCTCGTTTCTCGTCGAACTCGATTTCCTCCGGGGAAGGGAGAAACTGACAAAGTACGATGTTCGCTCGCTCATGCATTATGCCTCCGAGGAGGAATTGTAGGGAGCTCGCCATGGGCGGGTGATTCCGCAGAGAGCGTGTTGCAGCGCTCATGAGTGTTGATTGTCCTCCCAGCCTTTGGCTGGGTTTGTTGTAACAGTGTCGCCGTGCGCACTGGTGTGCGGAGGGACCACGGGAGACGCGAACGAAGTACATGAGGAGATCTACTGTGATGCAACTGTCACCTACCCTGCGGACGGCGCTGGCCCTTCTGTGGTTTCTCATGCTGCCGCCGGCGTACAACTGTACTGATTGTTACGTGATGAGGGAGGCGGCCACCAAGAGAAAGGAGCAATGCCGATCTTAGCTGCGATATGGAGTCTGATTTTGCCGGCCGTCCTCGCACTCTGGCCGGGTGTGGGCAGAGGAGACCCGGGGAGGGGGGATGGGCCGGTTTCTAACCACACGTGTGTCATGTCCGTCGGCGAGGACCTCACGTACGAAGTGAGCTGGTCGGTCTTCAAGCTCGGCCAGATCAGGGTCAAGACGCTCCGTTCGAAGACTGACGGCGGAGAACTGCGGTACGTGGTGCAGGCATTCATCGATTCGTACCGCGGTGTTCCGTTCGTGGACCTACACGCGATTTCCACGACGGAGATGGACACCGGCTTCTATTCCCGCGGTTACAGATCGCTGGAGAAGAAAAACGGGGAGTGGTGGGGGCTGAACTACCTCTACAACCTCCCAAATCGAACCCTTATCGTCGAGCAGACATGGCAGAAGGATCTCCGTTCTCAGCCGTACAGGGAGTCGGTCTTCGATACGCTGAGAATCCAGAAGGAGTGGTTCGAGGACGCGCTCTCGCTTTTGTACTTCGCACGCGGGCGCGCCCGGACAGAGCAGGAGCTCCAGGTGCCGACGATGGTGTACGGAAAAATCGGGGCCACGGCCTTCCGGTTTACGAATCGGCAAACCGTGGAAAAGATCAGCGCGCTAGAGAAGCCTGTCCGGGTCGTCAAGTTCGACGGCAAGGCGAAGTTCAGCGGAATGTTCGGGCTCACCGGGGATTTCTCGGGCTGGTTCAGCGATGATGAGGCGGCGGTCCCGATCAAGGCGAAGATGAAGGTGATTCTCGGGAACATCACGATCGAACTGAAACAGTGGAACCGAGAGAGGTGGAGGCCGCCCCTATGATCCTCGCTGCCACTTGAATTCGTCCATGTTCCTTTGTATACTCTTCCCATGCGCGCCCTCGCGTTTCCGTGGTCAAAGGTCGGCTTCACAGCAAACAGCGCTTGTCCGGCCCTGAGAGGAGGCACAAGATGGAGACGAAGATTGATCACAACGCACTTTACCGCCTGCCCTGGACGCTCCCCGACAATGCAATCTCATGGCTCGAGCCGACCGTGGCCTGCAACCTTGCCTGTGAGGGTTGCTACCGGGCCAACGTCCCGGGCGGTCACAAGACCCTTGCCCAGATACGCCACGAGCTCCGGGTCTTCAAATCCCTCCGAAAGACTGACGGCATATCCATCGCCGGTGGAGATCCCCTCCTTCATCCCGACATCATTGAAATTGTAAGCATGGTCACCGACGGCGGGCTGAAGCCTATCGTCAATACAAATGGCCAGGCACTCACACGGGAGCTCCTCCGCGACCTGAAGAGGGCGGGAGTGGTAGGCTTCACGTTCCATGTCGACAGCAAGCAGCACCGGCCGCACTGGAAGGGGAAGAACGAGGTCGATCTGAACGAACTGCGGCTCTCCTATGCGGAGATGCTCGCCGAAGCGGGGGGCATCTGCTGCGCATTCAACTCGACCGTCTACTCAGACACGCTCGAGTACACTCCCCTCATGCTTGCTTGGGCCCAGGAACATATTGACATTGTCCACACGATGGTCTTCATCGCTTTTCGTGCGGCCGCTGCCGGAGAGTTTGCGTACTACGCGGGTGCGGAGAGAGTGGAAATGGGATCGCTTGTCTACTCCGTCGTCGAGGAGAAGCAGCAGACGATCATGGCGGAGGACATCGTCGGCGCAATCCGGACCCGGTACCCCGATTTCCAGCCGTGCGCCTACCTCAACGGGACTGAGAAACCGGATTCGTTCAAGTGGCTCATGACAGCACGGATGGGGACGAAGGAGAGGATCTACGGCTACGTGGGGCCGCGGTACATGGAGCTCACGCAGACGCTGCATCATCTCCTGAAGGGAAGGTACCTTGCCTATACGACGCCCGCTGTCCTCAGGCGAGGGAGACTGATGCTTCTCCTCGCTCCCGTCGACCCCGGGGTATCGAGTATCCTGCGTTCATACACAAGTGCTCTCCTGAGAAACCCGCTGCGCGCAGTTAGACCGCTCTGCCTGCAGAGCGTGATGATCATACAACCGGTTGATACGTTCCCGGACGGACGAATGAGTATGTGCGATGGCTGTCCGGATATCACCGTGTGGGAAGACGAGATCGTCTGGTCCTGCAGGCTTGAAGAGAAGATGAAGTTCGGCTCGTTCGTTCGGGCCATCCCGTGGGAACGTGTGCCGCAGCCCGCCGCGGACGGAGGCGGCGAGAGACATCTCGTCACAAATCAGAACGATCCATTTGGCGTGAGGTGATGGTATTGAGCCTGTCCCTGCGCCGGAAGATCGCGGTCGTGGCGGTCTACGCGGTTGCCATGGGCTACGCGGAGGCGGCGGTCGTGGTCTATCTTCGCAGCATCTACTATCCGCAAGGGTTCTCCTTTCCCGTTGCCGGCTTTGCCCGGGAGATGGTGTCGATTGAGGTCGCGCGAGAGGCGGCGACCATCGTCATGCTCGGATCATTGGCGTATCTGACAGGCTCCCCGGGGCGTCTCGAGCGCCTCTCCTTCTTCTCGCTCGCCTTCGGAGTGTGGGACATCTTCTACTACGTGTTCCTCATAGTCATCATCGGCTGGCCGGCCTCGGTCCTGGATTGGGATGTCCTGTTTCTCATCCCGCTTCCCTGGACCGCTCCTGTGCTTGCTCCATTGATTGTCTCCGCCTTCCTTGTCGTCGGAGCAATCGTCACTCTGTCGAGAGCCGAGACCGGCCGGCCGGTGCAGGTCGGCAGGGTCCGGTGGGTGCTGCTCATTGGGTCGGCCCTTGCTATCGTCATCGTCTTTCTGTGGAATGTCGGATCGGTCATGGAGCGGAACGTTCCCCCCGGTTTCCCCTGGCTGCTGTTCGCGGCCGCGCTCGCAGCTGGCACGGCTGCTTTCTGGTCAGCGCTTAGGGAAAGATAGATCGCACAGCGTCATTCGTCTGCCGTTGCTTTCTTTTCATCCTTCCGGTAAATTGTTTCTGCGTTGCAGTGCTTTTCCACAGGAGTCTGGATCTACCATGCGGACGATCATCGAACCCTTCAAGATTAAATCCGTCGAGCCAATCCCGATGACGACGCCTGAAGACAGGCATGAGATCCTTCGGGCTTCGGGATATAATACATTCCTCATCAAGGCAGAGCATGTGACGATCGATCTCCTGACAGACAGCGGCACGGGAGCGATGAGCGCGAAGCAGTGGGCCTGCATCCTCGACGGCGATGAGTCGTACGCCGGGGCGAGAAGCTTCTACCGCCTCGAGTCCGCTGCGAGAAACCTGTTTGGCTTCAAACATATCATCCCTACGCATCAGGGGAGGGCGGCTGAACGGATCCTCTTCTCCATTCTCGGGGGAAGCGGGAAGACGATACCGAACAATACACACTTCGACACGACGCGGGCGAACATCGAGCTTCCCGGGGGAGAGGCGGTCGACCTTCCGGTTGAGGAGGGAAGACACCCTGAGCTCATCTATGATTTCAAGGGGAACATGGATGTCGATGCGCTGCGCCACCTCGTTGTCTCCCGGGGACCGTCCAATGTCCCCCTCATCATGCTCACTGTCACGAACAACTCCGGCGGGGGACAGCCGGTCTCCATGGGAAACATCAGAGCGGTAAGCGAAGTCGCGAAGGAGTTCGGAATCCCTCTCTTCCTGGATGCGTGCCGTTTTGCGGAGAACGCATACTTTATCAAGAAACGGGAGTCCGGGTACGGCAGCCGGTCGATCATAGAGATCGTCCGCGAGATGTTCTCATACTCGGATGGCTGCACGTTCAGCGCGAAGAAGGATGCTCTCGTCAACATCGGGGGCCTCCTCTGCATGAATGACGACGATCTCGCGACAAAGGCGAAAAACCTCCTTGTGATCACGGAGGGTTTCCCGACGTACGGAGGGTTGGCGGGGAGGGATCTCGAAGCCGTGGCCCAGGGTCTCGAAGAGGGCGTGAACGAGCGGTATCTCGAGTACCGGCTCCGTTCCGTTGAATATCTCGGTGAGAAGCTCCTATCACAAGGGGTTCCAATCCTCCTCCCGACCGGGGGGCATGCCGTGTACCTCGATTCAAGGCGGTTTGTTCCCCAGATACCGCAGGAAGAGTTCCCGGGACAGTCGATCGTCGTTGAGCTTTACCATGTGGGAGGTGTCCGTGCGGTGGAGATTGGCAGCGTCATGTTCGGGAAATATGATTCTCAAGGGAAGTTCATACCGCCAATCCTCGACCTCGTCCGCCTTGCCATCCCACGGCGAGTCTACACGCAGAGCCATATTGACTATGTGGCGGAAGCGGTGGGGGAGGTGTACCTCGCAAGGGAGCGGCTGGGAGGGTACCGGATTACCTACCAGCCGCCGTTGCTCCGCCATTTCACAGCAAGATTTGAGCCGGTTTGATGACGGGTACGACACCCTGTCCAGTCTGCGGCGAACTCAACCGTGATCTCGCCGGGAAGTGCCGCAGATGTGGTGCGTTTCTACGAGAGCGTCTCGCGGCGCTGGATCTCTTTCAGACTGCTTGGAGGGTGATCGAATCCCCCGGGAGGTCATTCCTGGCCATTGCTACGGCCGAGCATAAGACGTACACAATCCTGCTTTCCATGCTTGGCGGTGGCGGGCTGGCGTTCTTCTATCTCTCAGTCAGCCCTGCCTGGGAAACTGCAGGAGGCATAGGCGGCGCGCTGCTTGCAGGGGGGATTGCTGGTGCGGCCGTGGGTCTTGTCGGAGTCTGTCTGCTCGCACTCCTCCTTGTGCTTCTGGGGCTGGCTGTCAAGAAGAAGGTGAGCTTCTCCTCTGCTCGGGGGGTGCTTAGCTATGCTCTCCTGCCTGCAGTCCTGAACCTGATCCTCGTTCTCCCAATGAAGGTCATGGCCTTTGGGGTGTATCAATTCCTGAGAGTACCAGAGAGTGCTGTCCCTGATCCGGTCCTCCGTTGGCTGGCATTAGGCATAGATTCTGCATTCGGTCTATGGCTAATAATCCTTATAGCGTATGCGGTTAGAGCGCTCTTCTCCTTTCGATTCTATGTATCGCTCGCGGCATCTGTGAGTCTTTCTCTCATCTCAACCTTGTGCGGAGGCGGCGCCCTCCGGTTCGCGCTGAACATCTTGCAGGGATTGGGATTACCATAGCGCGCGATGAGGCATTCCTGATCGGTCGCCCCGCCAGGGCTAAGCCTATGAGCATCGAACTCACGCCGGAAGAATTCGAGGCTATTGCCGAAGATGTTTTTGAGCATCTCCCGCCGCCCTTCAGGGAGAGCGTCGACAATGTCGCGATCGTGGTTGAGGACTATCCTTCACCTGAGGATATCCATGCCACTCGCGTGCGTTCGAAATATGACCTGTACGGCCTCTATTCGGGGATTTCCTTCCCGCATCGCAATGTCTGGTACGGGACGTCACCCGTTGTTCCCGACTCCATCAAGCTCTTCAAGCGGAACATTGAGAGCATCTGCAATAGCGAGGAAGAGCTCCGGCACAGAATTGCCGAGGTTCTACTTCATGAGATCGGTCACTACTTCGGGATGAGCGAGGACGAAATCAGGAGGGCACAGGGGACGTAGGGGGAAGAGGATGTCGTTGCTGGACAGGTGGGAAGCTTGAGGGGGACCCCTACACTGGCGGCCCCCGTCGAGCTGCTAGAGCTCACTTGCGCTGCTCGAGTTTCACGGTCACGGTAAGGATCTTGTCACCCCGCCTGAGAACAACAGCAACCTCCTCACCCGGCTTGTGCTCACCAAGGGCGTATGTGTAGTCGTAGAGGGACTTGATGTCCATGTTTCCGAACTTCACAATGATGTCCCCTTTCATCAAGCCTGCCTTGTCGGCCGGACTTCCGGTCCGGACACCTGAAATCTTGAAGCCGTTCACCTGCTCGCCGAAGTCGGGGACGGTACCCACGTAGACACCGTAGACCCTCCCGCCCGAGGGGGCCGGTGCGGAGTCGGCTTTTGTGAAGAGGGGCCTCGCTGGCATCGTATCGACAGCAAACGCAACCTCGCCTGCTAGCCTCAACACCCTGGCCTCCTCCGGTGCATTGATCTTCTCCCAAGTGTCCGACGGGCGGTGATAATCCTCGTGAAGTCCGGAGAAGAGAAACAGCACCGGCAGGTCGTTGGCATAGAACGACGACTGGTCGCTCGGCCCATACCCATCCGGATTTAACTTGAGGTGAATCGATGAATCGCTATCGAACTGAAGAAGGAGCGGCTTCCATATTGGAGAAGTTCCGATGCCATAGACAATGAGGGTGCTGTCTTTCATTCGGCCGATCATGTCCATGTTGATCATCCCGACAGTCGCCGTCAGCGGAAATGCGGGATGCTTGACGTAGTACTGCGACCCGAGAGTGCCTTCCTCTTCAGCGGAGAAAGCAATGAAAAGAACCGAGCGTCTGAGATCCCGCGCCCGATCGGCGAATGCGCTAAGGAGCTCAACAATGCCTGCTGTGCCGGAGGCGTTATCGTCCGCTCCCGGGTGAAGGGCTACGGTATCGGGGACGAGCGATCCCTCGCCGCCGTATCCGAGATGGTCGTAGTGGGCACCGATGACCACCACCTGGTCCTTGAGTGTCGGATCGTTGCCAGGGAGGCAGCCGAGGACGTTCCTTGTCCGGCTGTGAAGCTTCACGACATCGGTCGCGACCGTCGCAGTGACATTCGGGATCTCTCGGCTCACGTTGGCAAGCGTCGAGTCCATCTTCGCCTGGAGGAGCTCAAGGCTTTCAACGATGAGGGGCTCGAAGAGGGAACGCTTCGCCCCGATCACTGGTAGCCCCGCATCGGACGGGTCGTTGTCGTAGCGGAGCTTCGGCAGCTGATCGTCCCCTTGTGCAGGACCGGAGATGAGGATGAGCGCCACAGCCCCCTTCTGCCGGGCTCTGATTGCCTTGAAGCGAGAGCCGGTGTGCTTGGCGAATTTGCCGCGTCTCATCTCACCGTCGGGGCTGTACCGAAGCGCCAGGGCGACCTTCCCCCTGACATCGACTCCCTTGTAGTCGTCGTAGTTCAGCTCAGGAGCCGAGATGCCGTAGCCGACGAAGACGATTGGTGCGGTCACGGTCGTCTCTTGCGCGAATGCGTAAGGAATGAAATCCTTCTCAAGAACGTAGGGTCTACTCCCTTTGTTTGATGAGACTTGCGTGTTGGGCTTAAACTGCAACGCGAAGACATTTGACGGGCCGAGTTTCACGCCCGAGACAAAGTCGAAGCTCTGGAAGTACGTGCCGCTGTCCCCTGCGGGGTGAGCGCCCAATTCTTTGAAGAGCGCGGCGAGATACCGCGCCGCCTTGTCGGCACCCGGTGTTCCGGCCCGGCGTCCCTCAAGCGAATCCGAGGAGAGGACTCGTATTCGATGCAGAATTGAATCAGGCGGAATCGAGAGCCATGCCTGTCGTTGGGCAGGAGCTGCAGACGCAAGGGTGAAAAGGAGAACCAGAACGACCGGTGCAATGAGAGGTCTGCGACGCAGTGATGCGGAAAGTGCCATGTGATTACTCCAGCTTTTCTCTAATAGGTCCTATAGGGATCCAGTCTGCAATGAAGACACTGATATCCCGTGGATGGTTCCTGTCCCGCTGCGATGGTGGGGAGAAGGCAGAAAACAAGCGTCAGGTAAGGATGTCGCATCGGTAGCACTCCCGAGTTGGTTGGACGCAACGTCGTGTCCCTAACGCCTCTCGGCGATGAGAGGTTCCTTCCGGCTCGTTTTGTGAAGAAACAAGTTACCTTTCCCCCTGGAGACTTGCAACGGGATGAAGTCTCCAACACTGCTTTACGACAAACTCTGCTCGGAGCGGGCCGTGCCCGTGAATGGAGCGGTGGTCCCGATGTACGGCGGCGTCCGCTGAGCGGATTGTATTTCTAAAGCCGATTGGCTATCATACGGGGGAGGGAAACCCACGCGGCGCGGGGGAGTGATAATCTGAGGGAGGCAGTGACGGAGAGGAGTTCCTATCTTCTCCTTTCCCCTTTTCGAAGAGGAGGCAGAGCTTGAGATCCTCCGGGGATACCTGCCGAAGCAGGCGGGCGCGGAGGAAATTGCCGAGAGGATCGCAGCCGTCGCGGCGCAGGTCGGCGCATCGACGCCGAAGGATTTCGGCAGGCTGATGCCTGCGGTGATGAAGGAGTTGAAGGGGAAGGCGGACGGGAAA
>PEWR01000037.1 GCA_002779395.1 Ignavibacteriales bacterium CG07_land_8_20_14_0_80_59_12 | reverse complement strand
GCCGCACGGTGACCGGCATCGATCTGACTTTGAGTGCCGCCCAAGTGGCATCCCATTATTACAACTTACTGATCATCCTATTCGCTCAGGTTCCGTCCGAGCCGGCTGATATCTTCTGTTTGTAAACAAAACAGGAGGTACACGATGAACGGCCCCAAGACAATGATTGAATTTATGGAAATGTACAAAACGGAGGAAGACTGCCACCAGGCTCTTTTTGAGCACCGCTGGCCGGAGGGCTTTTGCTGTCCCCGCTGTGGACACGACAGGGCTTATACCCACAAGAAGCGCCCGCTTTATGAATGCACCGCTTGCGGCCACCAGGCTTCGGTTACCGCCGGCACGATTTTCCAGGGAACCAGGGTGGATCTCAAGAAGTGGTTTTTGGCCATTTACCTTCTGTCCGCCACCAAGAAACCAGTCTCCTCGGCCGAGCTTGGCCGTCAGCTGGGTATCGGCCACCAGACCGCCTGGACGATGAGGCGCAAGATCATGCACGCCATGAGCAGGAGGCAGGGGGAACTGATGCTTGCCGGTGTAGTGGAGATGGATGAATCCTACGTGGGCGGTGCCAGTAAAGGGATTCGGGGCCGCGGCGCTGAAGGCAAAAAGCCGGTAGCGGTCATGTGCGAGCAAAACGAAAGTGGTGGCTGTTCCCTGGCCCACATGCAGGTGATCGACGACGTCAGCGGTCTTAGTCTGGGCGAGGCGGCCGACAGCTACGTTGCGCCGGGAAGCGTCCTGGCCACAGACGGTTTTCCTTCCTACCTGCCGGTGGGGAAGCTTGGCTTTGACCATCAGCCCCTGGTTACGGAAGGAGTCGAAAACGCTGCCGATCTGCTTCCCTGGGTGCATATTATTATCTCCAATTTCAAGCGCTGGATCCTTGATGTCTTTCACGGCGTTAGCGCCAAGCATCTGCAGTCCTATCTCGATGAGTTTTGCTACCGGTTCAACCGGCGCGCTCAGCGAACCGATCTTTTCCGCCGGGTGTTGAACCGCTGCGTGCGTTTCACGAAACCGGTTACCTATGGAGAATTAACCGTTTCCTGAGCGAATAGGATGATCAGTCTTTCTTATTTGCTTGGCGGCTAATGGAGCTGCGTCCGGAAACTTGGTTATATGACGAATGGCGTGGTCGAGCTCGTCGATGAAAGCACCGCCAAGCCCGGGGCTCTCGATATCATAAAAGTCGGCCGCCTCGTTGATCTCTGCCTCTGCCGCCTCATGGACAAAGACGGATAGAGTCACTTGCGACGAGCCCGCGCGCGGTCCAGAACCCCTCCTGCCGGAGAAGCGCTGGCAGCTCCGCTATCGAGTTCCTTGTCTCGACGAATAGCCTCCTCGATCCATAGCTGCTCGATCTCGGCATCATTAAGCGAATCGAGACTGCTCAGCAGCTCACGAGCGAGAGAAGCACGGCCCTCGGGAGCCAACCGTAGCGCCTCTTTCTTGAGTTCCTCAATCGTCATCGATATACCTCATCGTCGGAAGATCATTTGACTGCCTCTATTTTACGTAATCCCCGCCTCGGGCACAATAACCGCCCTGTAGGGAGCATTCTCTTTTGTTGTGCCTAACGCTCGGCGTCAGCCGCGGCGCGTAGCGCCGTCGGCTGCATGCCGTTGTTAGGCGCGATGCGCTGCACACGCGGTGTCATTCGTCGTCCTGTGCCGCCACGGTCCAGATGCGCTTGAGGGGCAGCTCGGCTTTCAGGTCATCGTCGAGGTGGTCGTAGTGGGCGAACAGCGCTTCGAGCAGTTCCTTCTGCGTCCACAATCGCACCCGGAAAAAGCTTGCGGCGAGTTCCTTCTGCACGTTGGTCTTGAAACCGCTCCATGAAACGAACAGACCTTCCTGCGCTCCGAACTTGGTGACCGCGCCGAGCAGCTTGTCCACGGTCGGGCGGTCTATGGGTGCGTTCTCCGACTTCACTTCGACACACAGTCGGGGTGCACCGAATCCAAGCGGTCCGGCACCGGCGAGGATGTCGGCCCCGCCATCTGTGCCTTCTGCGCTACGGTAGGTCGTGTAGCCCTGTGCCTTGAGGATTGCCTCCACCAGCCGGGTCAGACCATGCCCCTTGAAGCGGGCCGCGATCAACTGAGCGATCTGATCGCGGGCGGCTTCTTCTAGGTCGATGTCTTCGGTCGTGTCTGCCGATTCATCGGCCGCAGCGGCGGTGCTCCTCGTGACTGCCGCGATGGTCTCCGGCTTCCAGCCGTTTGCGCGCATGGCCGCGATCCGGGCCTCGGCGTTGTTGCGCTGCACGCGGCAAATGGTCATGAAGGCGCCGAAGGTGTTGAGTAGGTCTTTCCCGAAGTGCGCGCGAGGAACGGCTTCGGCAATCCACTTCACAGGGCGCCAGTGGAAGTACGGGTTCGGCCCGCCGGGCTCGAAGTGATAGTCGCCGGTGATCTCACCGATTTGGATCGCCCGCTGCGTTTTCAGCGGCAAGACCACCAGGTCGGACTTCTTGATCTCATGCGCGAACGGCCAGACTTGGCTGACCCAGTTGGCGATCGCCTTCGGCTTGGTGTCAGGATACCGTTGCGTCATCGCCTCGGCCAGTTCGGCCCGCTGGCTGAGCTTTGCGAGGTCCAGATCCAAGTCGTCCCAAGTCACATACACCCGGTTCTCTTGGATGAACTTCAGTTCGTACTCGCCGTGCGAGCCCGCGCGGATCAGCCAGACGGCCATGGGTACCTCAGCTTGTGAATGTCGGTCGTTCGCATTCGTCTGCGCCTAACAGTGTTTATACCTATCCATATAACAACCCCAACCCTGCAAATTTTGCAGTATAAACCCCTGCGGCCTTTATATGTTATTCCTGCAAATGCAGGAATAACAAGGTTTTAGACTGGTGGTTTAGATTGATCCGGTTAATCCTCCATCGCCGAGATCAACTTGTCAATTGGACTCCGGGCTTCCTGCCCGCCCTAGTTAAGAAATTGGATTACAAATTAGGCAAGGCCCCCCTGTTTTAACAACTTGTCGATGAGGTCTCCCATGAGTTAACCGGTATCCCGCTTTTTGTCGCCGGTGGAGCGCCTGGTTGGCCGATAGTCTGGTAGCTCCTCCCTGATCACTTGACGCAACACGGACTCTGTTACAGGCTGTTCGCTCTTTCCCAAAAAAGCCTTAAGCGCCT
>PEWR01000145.1 GCA_002779395.1 Ignavibacteriales bacterium CG07_land_8_20_14_0_80_59_12 | reverse complement strand
TTACTACTATCCCAAATTGTTTCGTAGTAGCCCGCCTCTTTCTTCTCATCTACTAGCGTTCTTACTTTCTGGCCGTGAACGCTGTATATCTCCAACACTACCCTTGAAGCTATGGGGAGTTGATACTGAATTGTTGTTTGTGGATTAAACGGATTAGGATAATTCTGCATTAACTGAAAGGACTCCGGGCTATTTTGACGATTGTTATCCGATGGGACGGAAACCACCGGATTTTTCCCGGCGTCGTAGCGAATCACTCCGCCGACGATGGTCATTTCGGCAGCCAGATCGTTCAATTCACCGGGACTCATGTTGTAGAGATCATGCGACCAGATCACGAGGTCGGCATACTTGCCCGGTTCCAGGGAGCCAATTGTGGAATCCGCAAATCCCGCATAGGCCGATCCCATTGTGTGGACTCGCAGGGCTTCCCGAATCGTGAGTTTTTGACCCGGATTGAAAACGGTTCCTGATTGCAGACTGCGCCGCATCGTTGCACCGTGAAAGGCATACCTTGGCTCCTGGTAAAGTGAAGCGGGCACATCACACCCAAAAGCAACGTGAATCCCGGCGTCCAGCATGGTTTTCAGCGGCAGAAGGCGGTTCATGGTCGCGCCATCCGTGGCCTGGCTGAATCCGTCTCCGTACCAACTGATCCACTGCGGTTGTGTGGAAAGGATGATATTACTCGCCTTCATACGCTGGAGCGCAGCTGCGGCCGGAAAGAGCCCGTGTTCGATCCGAAATCTTGGATCGGGCCGGGGATTGGCTTTCATGGCCTCCTCGAACGCCGTGATCGTCATGTCGATCCCTTCATCCCCGCCGACATGGACCGCCACCTGAAGGCCGGTGTTATGCAGGATTTGAACCATGCGGTTCAGCTCTTCCTGCGAATGGTAGGGATACGAAATCTGGGAGGCATACAGGGTCTTGTCGTACATCAGAGTCGTCCGGGCGGCAATGCCCCCATCCATGGCCAGTTTCCACCCACCGAATTTGAAAAAAACTGAGCCGGAGTCAAACGGCTGATAGGCCTTCGCAAGGGTATCCGCCTCCTGTTCGGTATCCACGAACAGCATCGCATAGACGCGGACCTTGAGCTTCCCGCTGTCGGCGTATTCCTTGTAGAGCTTGATGTCCCTCACGCTGCCGACAATCACGTCCTGAACCGAGGTGTACCCGGCTTCGAGGCAAAGCTGCTGACCCAGCTCGATGTCCTCAAATTTCTGCTCATCGGTGCGGTCTCCATAACCGGTGGCGTACCTGCCCACCAGGTTCTCGGCCGGATAATGAGACAAGACCCCTGTCGGCTGTCCATTGTCATCGTGCATGATGAGGCTGCCGGGCGGGTTGGGAGTGGTGCTGTCGATTCCTGCGATCTCCAGGGCTTTTGAGTTGACCACGGAATACTGACCGCTGCTGTGGCGGAGATACGCGGGATTGTTCGGTGCGACCGAATCCAGATCCCATCGGTCCAGCGTCTCAAAGGGTTGCAGCGTGAAACCCTGATTGCCTGAAACCCATTCTCCAGGGCTCAACTGTTTGACGCAATCTTCCACGACCTGCAAGAGTTCGGCCTTGGAAGTGACCTTTGGATGGCGGATGTTAAGGTATCCCGGCCAAAATTGCGAACCATAATACATCAAGTGATAGTGGGAATCGATCAAACCCGGCGTCACGGTTTTTCCCTTCAGATCGATCATTCTGCATTGAGGCCCCGCCAATGGTTTGATCTCAGCGTCATTTCCCAACGCGAGAATCTTATCCCCTTTGACCGCCACGGCCTGGAAGATGTGGTCCTGCGAATCGACCGTGATCACTTCCCCGTTGAACAGGATCAAGTCCGCTCTGTCCTCTACCAATGTGAGCGTGGAGCCGGCGAAAACGATCAGGCCGACGAAGAGCATTATTCTTGTCTTCATGGTCTTCTCCTTATTCAATTTTGGCAAGAAAAGTCCAAAGGCATAACGATTGACGCTCACCGGCGAGCAAAGCAAGTCCGCTGCAACGCCGGGTTAGGCCGCGCTGTGGGGGTCGAGGTCGAAGGGGAATGAGCACGAGGGACCACTCCTACGCCGGAAACGAACCTGGCGGTGGCTCCCAAAGCTCAACGCAATTCCCCTCGGGGTCCATGACCCACCCGAACCGACCGTGCCCGAGGTTTCGGTCCGGTCATCAACCGCACAGCCTTCACCGCGAAGTGCCTCAAGAACGGCTGTGAGATCGGACACGCGATAGTTGACCATGAAAGGCGCAGTGCTGGGGGCAAAGTACTCGGATGTGGCCGGGAAGATGCTCCAGACAGTGACGCCGTGGGGCTCGGGAGCCTCTGGGGTCTGCCAGTGGAACGTGACACCACCCCAACTCTGAATGTCGAGGCCGAGATGCTTGCGATACCAGGCGCGCAAGGCAACAGGGTCGCGAGCCTTGAAGAAGATACCGCCGATACCGGTGACGCGCTTCATGACCGACTCCTCACTTTGCAGGTCAGAAAAAAGGCTCGGGACCGGTTACTGCACGGCCTAACATCGCAGGTCAGGCGCGCTGTAGAGCGTCGCCTGCACTTGCTGGTTGGCGCTGCTTTCACATGAGCTTCTTCCATGCATCACGATACGTGCTCGAATGGTCGCGCAGAGTCTTCAGCCTGACGACATCTTTCTTGCCCACCTTTTGGATGACCTCGCCGAGATGGCTGCATGGAACCATGTACACTTCCGGCGCGAAGTGTATGTCCTTCATACGGTTCACAGAGGCGACGAAGACGACGAAGTGGCTCTTCTTTGAACGGGTGAGTCCGTCGGCAAACCAGTCTTGCGTTGCCGACCCCTTCACATCGATGGTCTTCATGCTGCCGTCGTCTCGCTCAACAACGATATCCACTGCTTTGTGGTGCCCAAGCGTGATATGCACGGAAGCACCAAGCCGTTGCAGTTGGGACAAGACGAAGAACTCTGCAGCAAGATTTGTATTCTCTCTACTCATCATGTTTCTCCTCCCCAACAATAACTAGACGGAGCCGCATAAGATGCGGAGTCCTGGTTTCCTGCCCGTTTAACACGCCCTGGGATTTCTTACC
>PEWR01000079.1 GCA_002779395.1 Ignavibacteriales bacterium CG07_land_8_20_14_0_80_59_12 | reverse complement strand
GGAGCCCGAGACCGATGACGGCGATGCTCTCACCGAGCGCCACCTCGGCCTGTCTGACACCCTGCAGTGCGATGGCGCCGAGTGTTGTGTACGCGGCATCCTCAAGCGGCACGGAGGGAGGGACTTTCACGCAAAGGTTTTTCGGAACGAAGACGATGCCCGCGTGCGTCGCATACCCCGCGCCGCCGCAGGCGACACGGTCGCCCGGCTGGAGCTCATGGACTGAATCGTCGACGGCAAGGACGACACCCGAGACGGAGTAGCCGAGCGGTGACGTGGCAGCCAGCTTCGCCATCACCTTTCGGTATGTCGCCGAAAGCCCGTACTGCTTCACCTGGTCGAGGACGGCCTTGACGTCCTGGGGCCGAGAGCGAGCCTTCTGGAGAAGGTTCATCTTTCCGAGGTCGACCTTTGCCTTCTCGGTCCCTGCGCTGATCAGGGAATAGGCGACCCTCACGAGCACGCCCCCGCGGCCGAGAGCCGGCGGCGGGACGTCGCTCACGGAGATGTCACCCTTTTTGAGCCGCTGTGCAACCTGTTTCATCCACTACCTTCCTATACCATAGTAGGTAAAGCCCTGCTTCGCCAGGAGCCGCGGATCGTAGATGTTTCTGCCGTCGAAGATGACCGGCGTCTTCATGAGCGTCTTCATCCGTCCGAAATCGGGGTGCCGGAAGTCGTTCCATTCCGTGACAAGGAAGAGCGCGTCCGCTCCCCGCAGTGCATCGTAGTTGTTCTCAAAGAAGGTGACGCTGTCGCCCAACAGAAGGCGTGACCTCTCGATCGCGACCGGATCGTGCGCCCGCACGGTTGCGCCGTGCTCGAGCAGCGCGCGGATGATGACAAGCGAAGGTGCTTCGCGCAGGTCGTCGGTCCGCGGCTTGAAGCTCAATCCCCAGACGGTCATCTTCTTCTTCTTCAGCGATCCGAAGTGCTTCTCGGCCTTGTCAACGAGACGAAGCTTCTGCTTCCCGTTGACCGCCTCGACCGCCTTCAGAATTTTGAAATCGTATCCAAGCTCGTTCGATGTCTTGATGAGGGCCTTCGTGTCCTTCGGGAAGCAGGAACCTCCGTAGCCGAGGCCGGGGAAGAGGAACTGAGGACCGATGCGAGGGTCTGCGCCCAGGCCGCGCCGCACCTGGTCGACGTCGGCGCCTGCAAGCTCGCAGATGTTGGCGATCTCGTTGATGAAGGAGATCTTCGTTGCGAGGAGGGCGTTTGCGGCGTACTTCGAGACTTCCGCGCTTCGTTCATCCATCACCATGAAACGGCCGGATGTCCTGAGAAACGTGTCGTAGAGCTCCTGCATCACGCGCGAAGTCTCGGGATTCCGCGTCCCGACGATGACACGGTCCGGGTACATGAAGTCCTCGACCGCCGCCCCCTGCTTGAGGAACTCGGGGTTGGAGACGACATCGAACGGGATATCGGTCTTGCTTCTCATCACCTCGCGGACGCGGTCCGCCGTTCCGACCGGCACCGTGCTCTTGTTCACAATTATTTTTGGCTCCTTCATGAGCCCTGCAATCTTCCCGGCCACTTCAAGGACATGCGAGAGGTCGGCGGACCCGTCTTCCGATGGAGGAGTGGGGAGAACGAGGAAGATGACCGAAGCGTTGTCGACCGCATCCCTGAGACGTGTCGTAAATGAGAGCCGTTTGTCTTTCAGGTTGCGATTCACGAGGTCCTCGAGGCCGGGCTCGTAGATCGGGACGATCCCCTTCTTGAGCTTCTTGATTTTTTTCTCGTCGACATCGACGCAGATGACGTCGTTGCCGTTCTCGGCAAAACAGGCACCGGCAACAAGTCCAACGTACCCTGTTCCAATGACGGCAAGTCTCATAGTTCGCGACTCCTGTTGAAGTGTTGAGGTTGTGCCGAAGATCCTTTCGGTGGGGGCGGCTCCTTCAGCGCCTCGGAGAGACGCATGTTGTATTTCAAGAAATACACGAGTCCGACGGCTGAGACCCCGAGGTATCCCATGGCGTGCGTCACCGTCGCGTAGCTGAGAGCCGTCTCGCGGTCTACGCCATACATCCCGATGAGCACCGCGCTGATGAGCGAGTGGAATGACCCGGTCCCTCCGGGAGTCGGAATGATGACGCTCACCGAGGAGACAACGAGGAGGACCGCCGCCGCGCTGAGGTCGAGGTTGTGCGCCTCCGTAAGCCCGAACGCATAGAACGGGACGTACATCATGAGAAGGTAGACACACCAGAGGAGAATGCTGAAGACGGCGATCATTGTGTAGAGGCGGGGTTCGCGGATGACCCGGAAGCCCTCGACGAACGTGTCAAGGACCGATTCGGTTTTCTCCAGGAGCCGCGAAGGAAGGAAGCCGAACAGGCGGCGATAGAGTGCGAGGGTCGGGTTCTTTTTCCAGAAGAGGAAGAAGAGGAACAACACGATCGAAAGCGTGGCCGCAAAGAGGATACTCGCCGCCTGCAAAAGCCAGGGGAACACGGCCGTCAGTCGTGCCTCCCCCGCTGCAAAGACTCCGCCGAGAAGAAGGAGGAGTGTCAGCATGTCGATGACTCGTTCCACGACGATGGTCCCGAGCGCACCGCTCTTCGATATCCCTTCAAGGTTGCCGAGCGTGTACGGGCGGACGAGCTCGCCGACCCTGGGGACGAAATTGCTGAGGGCGTACCCCATCATCGTCGACGCGAACAAGTTCGGGAACGATGTGCGTGGCTTGAGGGGAGCGAGGAGATACCGCCATCGCCATGCACGGACTCCGATTGCGGTGAGGATAAGGGGGATCACAAGCGATGCGACGAAGTAGTTCCCGCGCGAGAGGGCTTCTCTCAGCTTCCCGAACTCCGTTCCGCGGAATGCAATATAGAGGAACCCCAGGGTCAGGAGGATGACTGCAGCGGTCTGGACCGCCCGAACGCGAAGTATTCTCATCTGTTGTCTGTTCCTCGGGGCGGATGTCAGCGTTGCTTCCGAAGGTCCACCACCGTGGCTCCCTTCGGAGCCTGAAAGTGGAACATGCTTTCGCTGACGCCGGTATCGAACTTCGCGTTCTTGATCTGGTAGGTGGTTTCAGTCTCGTTCACGTCCGTGATGACAATCTTCCAGGCCACCCACTCATCGGGGTCGACCCACATCTTCAGAGACCGGACGGAGGCTTCGTTGTCCTTCGTGACAAGCTTGAGCACATACACGGTCGTCCCGTGAAGCTTCTCCCTGCCGAGGAGCGTCGCGTAGTAGTCCGATGGTAGGCCGAGAATGAACCGTGCAGGGGTAAACGAATGAGGGTCATCGCGATAGGAGTCGATGATCACCTGTTTGTTCGGCGCAGAGTAGGACCAGACCGTTGTTCCGTCCGTGACGATTGTCTGCTGTTCGTTCGAGAAGCGGGTGCAGTTCGGCTTCTTCATCACGAGCGTCCCTCCGAGTGTCTGGGTGGTGTTCGTGAGTGTGAACTTCACAGTCTGTGTGAACGTGATCGTGGCGTCTTCTGCCGTGTTGTATTTCGCCTGGAGTCGCTCGAGGACATCCCGGGCCGTCTCGTCGGCCGCGCGTGCCGCGAGACCCGTTCCTGCGACCGCATTGATGAGAAGTCCGGCGATGATGGCCCGCCGCAATGTTCGGGCCGCGTCCATGTACATGCTATTCTCCTTCCAGGGCTTCGAGAATCCGTTCAAGTTCGTCCTCTGTGTCGACGAGCACGAGCCGGGCCTTGCTCCCGTCGAAGGGTCCCACGATCCCCGCCATCTCAAGCTCATCGATGAGGCGGGCAGCACGGGAGTAGCCGACCTTCAACCGGCGCTGAACGAGCGAAACCGATCCCTGCTGGTGACGAACGACAAGTCGGGCTGCTTCTTTAAAGAGCTCGTCGCGAGATCCCTTGCCTCCGCCGAGCCCGTTCATCTTCCGCTCGGCGACGGAGGGGAGCGCGGCGGGATTGGAGTACCCCTTCTGCCGCGCAATGGAGTCGACTATCCGCTCGACTTCATCGGTGGACAGGAATGCGTTCTGAATGCGCATCGGCTTCGGGCTGCTGGAGGGAAGGTAGAGCATATCGCCGTTCCCGAGAAGCTGCTCCGCGCCGTTCATGTCGAGGATCGTGCGTGAATCGGTCTTCGACGCGACCTGGTAGGCAATCCGCGCCGGGAAGTTGGCCTTGATGACGCCCGTGAGGACATCAACGGAGGGACGCTGCGTTGCGACGACGAGATGGATGCCGACTGCGCGGGCGAGCTGGGCAAGGCGGGCGATCGGCTCCTCGACTTCCTTCGCCGCTGTTATCATGAGGTCGGCGAGCTCATCGATGACGACGATGAGGTACGGAAGCTTGTGGTGCTTTATCTCCTCGGTGTCGTGCAGGCGTCCTTCTCGAAAACGGTCGTTGTAGTCACCGATACTCCTGACCCCGGCCGAGGCAAGCCGGTCGTAGCGCCGTTCCATCTCAAGCTCAAGCCCCTTCAGGACTGCGACGGCGTTCGCCGGTGTTGTGAAGATCTCCTCATCTGCGTCGGGGGAGAGTGCAAGGAAATGGCTCCGGAGCTTCGCATACTGCGAGAGCTCGATTTTCTTCGGGTCGATGATGATGAACTTAACGTCCGATGGGTGAAGCTTGTACACGAGGCTCATGAGGATGGTGTTGATGCCTACGCTCTTCCCTGATCCGGTCGCGCCCGCGATGAGGAGGTGCGGCATCTTCGCGAGGTCGTCGACGTACACCTCACCCGAAATCGTCTTGCCCATCGCCAGTGGAAGGGTCGCCCGTGTCTCGCGAAACCGAGTGGAGTTCACGACGCTTCGGAACCGGACGATGGCGGGGTGCGCGTTCGGGATCTCGACACCGATGGTTCCCTTCCCGGGCATTGGTGCGATGATCCGGATGCCGCGGGCCTTGAGGGCAAGTGCGAGATCGTCCGCAAGGCTCGTGATGCGGCTGATCTTCACGTCGGATGCAGGGACAAGCTCGTAGAGGGTGACGACGGGGCCGGGCGTGACGCTCACGCTTTCGATCTCAACCGAGAAGTTCGCGAGCTTCGCCTGGAGGAGGTCGGCATTCTCCTTCAGCTCGTCGTCGTTGACAACTTCGTTCTGTGTCGAAGGGTCAAGGAGGTCAACCGTCGGCGGGACGTAGTCAATTTCCTCCTCCGCGTCGGGTGCCACGACGGCCGCAGCGGCCTTTGCCGGGGCCTCCTCCTCGGCAGCCAGCATTCGCTTCATAACATTGAGCGGACGGCTCTTCGGCTCAAGCGGAGGCAGCTGGTCCGTTCCGTCCTCCCTATCAAACATCGTCTCGAGTGGTTCGGCCTCAACGGGAGGATACGTGCGTGACGGCTTCACGCGTTCAGGCTGCGGTTTCTCCGGGATCTCCTGTTTCACCGCGGTGTCAGGCTCCTCATCCTTCCGGATCTCGACCCGGGCGCTGTGCAACCTGCGTTCTGCAGACGCATCAACCGGAGCGTGGCGAAAGGCGGAGACCCGGTCCGCGATCCGGTCGTAGATGCGGCGGAGACGCTCGGCTGTGCGCGTCATGTCGAGATCATAGGCGAGGAAGAAGACGAGGAAGAGCGCTGTTCCAAGAACGATGGAGCCTCCGATCGCACCGAGGAGGCGCGAGAAGACGAGTGCGCTGAAGATGCCGATTGTGCCCGACCATTCCTGCGGTATGAACGCCTGTCCGGCGATGTTCCAGATCATTCCGACGATCGCGGAGGAGAGGCAGGCGATGGCGAGGAAGTATGCACTGAGTGCGAAGAACCGGCGAAGCTGCCATTCCCTCAGGATCCCCCAGCCCCAGACGAGGAGGAGAAGCGGGATGACGAGAGAGAAATAGCCGATGCCTCCCTTGATGAACGCATCGGCGAGGACGGCCCCGACCGGCCCGATCCAGTTCTGGGTTCGCTCGAGCTTTTCAGGGTTGGTAAGTGCTCCAAAGAGCCCGAGGTCCGCGTTCATCTCGTCGAGCCTTGAATAGGAGACGATCGCGATCGTGAGGAGAACGCCAACGAGGGCAAGGAGCACTGCGATGAGCTGCAGCTTGCGGTGCGTCCTCCCGTGTTCCTGCTTTGGTGCTCTCCGCTCTTTCGCGCGTGCTGGCATGGTTCCCCGAATCCCTCCTTCAGGCGGAACTCTTCACACCGGTCCGCTCTTCATCAGCGGCGCCCCCGCCGGTCGGCGGCTGGGGTTGAAGCATCTTGAGAACTGTATTGTCGACGAGGACCGGGAGAATCGGGACTGAATCGACCGCGGCGCATGATTCGAGGTCCCGAGCGAAGCCGATGGAGGCGAGGTACTTCCCATGGTCGCACGAATTGAGCAGGCTGAGGAGCGATCTCCCGAACCGCTTGTAGAGCCCCTGCGCAGCGCGTGCTCCATCGGTGAGTACCGGCGGCTTCAACTCACAGAGCCGGTCGATGATCATACCGGCGCAGACCGCATCCTCCAGCGAGAATGTGTTCTGTTTCCCCGAGCAAAGGATCGTCGCGTCGCCATCGCCGCGGCCCGAGAGGTATTCGACGACGCGCGAGAGGTTCACGAAGCTGCCGATGACCATCTCGCGGGAACCGCGAGCCTTCGCGGCGGCAAGGGTCCCGTTCGTGGTGCTGAAGACGAGGACTTTCCCGGTAATCCGCTCGCTGACGTACTCGGACGGAGAGTTCCCCAGGTCGAACCCCTCGATGATCCTTCCGTTGCGCTCGCCGCAGAGGAGCGTGAGCTCCGCGCTGAGGTTCGTGCGCATCTTCAAAGCCGTCTCCACGTCAAGGACGGGGATTACTTCGCGTGCACCGTTGTTGAGGGCGGTGGTGATGGTCGTCGACGCACGAAGGACATCCACAACTACGATGATGCGGTCGCGGACGCGCGAATCGTCGATCTCGGAAGGGGTAAAGGCGACGTCTATTCTCATCTCACCTGTCGACAGCAGCCATCATGATTACCGATTGACAAACGGAAACTTGACGACACGAGCCCGCACCGGGATGCCGCGGATACTTGCGGCGATCTCCGTTCCAGGCTCCGCGTACTTTGACGAGACATAACCCATGCCGATGCCGCGCTGGAGGAGAGGGGAGAAGGTCCCACTTGTGATATGACCGATCTTCTCGCGGGGAGTGCCCGCGGAGAGCAGGTCGTACCCGTGGCGCGGGAATGCCTTCGACCCGTGATCGGGGTCGTCGACAACGAAACCAATCATCGCGCGGCTGAGACCCTGGTTGTGCGCCTTGAGGAGAGCCTCGCGCCCGGTGAAGTCACCCTTGTTAAGCTTTGTGATCCAACCGAGCCCCGCTTCGAGAGGATGGGTCGTCTGGTCGATATCGTTCCCGTAGAGGCAGTAGCCCATCTCGAGGCGGAGCGTATCGCGCGCCCCGAGCCCGGCCGGCCCGATACCGAATTCCTTCCCGGCGTCCATGACCGCGTTCCACACCGCCGCCGCGGTTCCCTCGTTCGCGTCGAAGTAGATCTCGAAACCGAGCTCGCCGGTGTATCCCGTCCTAGAGATGATCGCCTCGGCACCCGCGACGCGCCCTCTGAGGAAGTGATAGTAGTTCAGGGATGCGATGTCGTCGGTCGTCAGCTTCTGGAGCGTCGCGAGGGACTTTGGTCCCTGGACAGCGAGAAGCGCAACGTCGTCGCTCGCGTCCCTGATCTCGACATCATAACCCGCATGGGAGACAAGCCAGTTGAAGTCCTTATCCTTGTTCGAGGCGTTCACGACCAGCATGTACCGCCCGCCCAAGTCGTAGACAAGGAGGTCATCGACGATTCCCCCGTCATCATAGAGGAGGGCAGAGTACTGGACACGGCCGTTGAAAAGCTTTGTCACATCGTTGACGGTCATTCGCTGGAGGAATGCCTCCGCGCCCGCTCCGTCGACGTAGAACTCGCCCATGTGCGAGACATCGAAAACGCCGACGGCGTTGCGGACGCGAAGGTGCTCCTCGATGATGCTTGTGTACTGCACGGGCATCTCAAATCCGGCGAACGGCACGATCCTGGCACCGAGCGCCTGGTGGATGGTGTAGAAGGGTGTGCGTTTCAGCATGCAGGGAATCCTATGCCTTCAGTTTCTTCCAGTCAGCGAGGAACCTATCGAGTCCGGCGACCGTGAGCGGGTGGTGCACGAGCTGTTCGATGACCTTGAACGGCATCGTGACGATGTCGGCGCCCATCATCGCCGCGTCAACGACATGGAGAGGATGGCGGACGCTTGCGACCAGGATCTCGGTTGTGAACCCGTAGTTCCGGTAGATGGTGACAATCTGTTCGACGAGACCCATCCCGTTCTCACCGATGTCGTCGAGGCGCCCGACGAACGGGCTGATGAACGAGGCGCCGGCTTTTGCCGCAAGGATCGCCTGCGGCGCGGAGAAGCAGAGCGTGACGTTCGTCCGGATCCCCTCGGAGGAGAGCTGCTTCACCGCCTTCAGCCCGTCCTTGATGAGCGGGATCTTCACAACAACGTTCGGGTGCAGTGCGGCGAGCTCGCGTGCTTCGGCAAGCATCCCCGCGGTGTCGGTTGCGATGACCTCCGCGCTCACCGGACCGTTCACGATCGAACAAATCTCCCCGATGAGCTCGCGAAAGTCCCGGCCTTCCTTTGCGACGAGGCTCGGGTTGGTCGTGACACCGTCGAGGACGCCGAGCTCGGCGGCCTCCTTGATCTCGGCCACGTTTGCCGTGTCGATGAAGAACTTCATGGAGGCTACGTCCCCTTGTACTCTGAGGTGATGTCCTTTCCGTCACGCGGCAGAATGAAGCGGAAGTCGTGCGCGGCGAGGGCCGGATCGCTTTCAAGCTTCAACCGGATGAAGTGCTTCAGCGAGAGCTTCGTGAAGCGGCTGATCGTCCCCTCGTGTAGGTACTCGGCGACCGACGGGTTCACGCGCAGTGTGAGCCGGAAAGTGCGGTGGTCGGTCCGGAAGCGCTTGATCCATCGCTCGATCTGGTTGAGGACAGTGTTCTTCGAGAGAACCATTCCGCTGCCGCCGCAGCGCGGGCACGGCTCGGAGAACGACTTCATGAACCCCTGGCGGACGCGCTGACGCGTGATCTGCACAAGACCGAATTCGGTCATCGGCAGAACGGTGAACTTCGCGCGGTCCTTCCGGAATTCCTTTCGCAGTTCGTCGTACACCTTCTTCTTGTTCCGCTCGTCATCGAGGTCAATGAAATCGACGACAACGATGCCGCCGATGTCACGGAGGCGAAGCTGCCGGACCACCTCGCGTGCCGCCTCGAGGTCCGTCTTTAAAGAGTTAAGCTCCTGCTCCTGTCGGGCGGCGTAGCGTCCGCTGTTCACATCGACGACGACCATTGCCTCGGTCTGTTCGATGATGATGTAGCCGCCGCTCTTAAGCGGCACTTTCCTCGAGAATGCCGTCTGGAGCTCTTTCTCGATGCCGAAGGCATCAAAGATCGGCTCGTTGCCGCGGTATGCCTCGATCCGGTCAATCATCTCCGGGGAGGCGCCCCGGACATACGCGGTGATGTCGCGGTAAAGCTTCTTCGAGTCGACGACCACACGGGCCACCTCGCTGTTGAAGAGGTCACGGATGACGCTCGAGGTAGTGCTCAGGTCCTTGTAGAGGAGCGCCGGCGGCTTCTCGCTCTTGACCGTCTGTTCGATCTCCTTCCACGTTTCCATGAGGCGCTGGAGGTCGGCCTTGAGCGCATCCTCGCTCTGCCCCTCGGCAACTGTGCGAATGATGACTCCGAAGCCGTCGGGGAGCATCCCGTGGACGATCCGGCGGAGCCGGCGCTTCTCGCGGAAGTTCACGATTTTCTTGGAGACGCCGATCTTCCCGTCGAAGGGGAGGAGAACAAGGAACCTCCCGGGAAGGGAGACTTCGCTCGTGACGCGGACACCCTTGTTTGCAACCGGTTCCTTTGTGACCTGGACGATGATGTCCTGTCCCGATTCAAGGTGGACGCCGTTGAGCTGTGCTCCCCGCCGTTGCGCACGTCCTTGTCCCGGGCGCGACCCGTCCCCCGGCTCGATTCGCTGTGGGCGCCTGGAACCAACCGCATGCTGAGCCACGACAGCCTCGGTCTCCCCTTCGTCGTCGGTATCCACGTCGGAATCATCACCGATGAGCGAAGAATACTCGTTCAGAGAGCTCCCGATGTCGGAGAAGTGGAGAAATCCGTCCCGCTTGAGGCCGATGTCTATGAAGGCTGCCCTGATACCGGGCATGACGCGGGCGACTTTGCCGAGGTAGATGTCGCCCACCATCCGGTCTTTTTCAGGAGTCTGGGCAAAGAACTCCGCGAGCCTCCTATCTTCCGTAATCGCTGTGCGGATCTCGTTGGAGGCTCCGTTGATGATGATCTCTTTTCTCATACAATAACACTCGTTTAGTTCGTGACGGCAGCGCCGCTCTCCCGACTCGTCGTGCGAGGGGGGACATGCTGATTACACTTGTGGCATACGTGGGATCTCGGCGTGCGCGGCCGAATGGCAGTCTAGCGGCATCAACTGCTGCCTCCTCCCTTAGGGTGCGCAAGAGGCGAGTCAGCAGGAGAATCGTCGGGCGAGCGAGAAGATCGGGGAGTCTTCCGGACGAGGCCAGTACGGTCAGATAGAAGAGAATGTGAAGTGCCCTTCGGCGCACTTACGTGGCTCCACGTAGAGGAGGGTGCCCGGTACTTGAGGCCCTTTGCCCACAGCACGAAGCTGGAAATTCCCGCGTCAGCGTGTCAATCGCGACGCGAAAGGAGATGTGCGGGACACCCAGTGTACAATGTGCCAGCTTTGCTGTCCCCGTTGGGACAACGGCTTAACAACCAAAGATAAAGTAAGGATTCTAACGATCGATTGCAAGATTCATACCTTAGATCCGATTTAGGCGTGAGTTTTCGCTGAGTTCTCTCTTTTGAGGGGTTGCCAAACCTTAGGTTGGCACGATCAGGACGGAGAGGGTTTTCAGCGTTGAGTGTCGAGCCCGATCGGGTGAGACCGGAGGCAAGATAATACTCAGACGGGCGCACTCCACCGAAGATGTCTGTGATGACACCGAAAAGAGGCAAGAGACGCGAGCACTCGTGAAGAGGTGAGGTGCCTGGGTTGACTTTCTGGCCCCCTTTCAATAACTTGCCGCTGGAGGGAAGTTCAAATCCGAGATCCGGCTGAGACGCGTGTTCTTCCGCGTTCCTTTTCGCGTGACTGAAGGAGCATACCGAGAGAGGAGGAGATGCACCATGTCGGACAGAGAACGATTCCTGAAGTACCTCGACGAGCAGCACGTCAGCTACACCTTGGTGCGTCATGTCCGCGCGTTCACATCACAGGAGGTGGCAGGCACGACGCACGTTCCCGGCAGGGAACTCGCCAAGACGGTCGTCGTGAAGGCCGACGACAGGTACGCGATGGCGGTCCTGCCGGCCCCGCGGCGCGTGAACCTGAAGCTCTTCAGGGAAGTGTGCGGTGCGAAGGAGGCACATCTGGCGACCGAGGAGGAGATGGAGAAGATCATGCCGAGCTGCGAAGTCGGCGCGATGCCTCCCTTCGGCCACTTCTACAACCTGCCTGTCTACGTGGACAGGGCGCTGACCACGGACGTTGACATCGTCTTCAACGCCTGCACGCACACCGACGCCGTGAAGATGAGCTACAGCGACTACGCGAAGCTGGTTCAGCCGAACGTGGCGGACTTCACCGACTCCGCTTCGTAGTGCAGCTCGAGCCATCGCTCGCATCACGCGCCCTGCTTCCGGGAGGAGCGGTAAGGGAGCATGGCGGTCCGATTTGTGTTTTCCCCACGGAAACGGTGCCTTGTATTTCGCGCCCTCCCTCGTTAATTTAAACTCGCTAAAGACAATGGGAACAAGCAATTCCGCGGGAGACCTGACGTGGTCCGCCCGCCCGGGTAACGGGAGGGAGAAGAGCACGAGCGAGGAGCTTCTTTTCGCCGAAGTGTCGAGGTTTTTCTGTGCGTCGTTGGACATCGAGCGTTGCATCCTTTTTCTCTTCGACGGCGCGCACGAACGTCTCGAGCCTGTCCATGTCATAGGTGTCGACCCGGCGAAGGTGTCCCGGCTTCAGGAGACTGACGATTACCCGCTACTTCTCGCTCGCCTCCAGCAGGTGGATCGTGTGGAGCTGATTGACTCAACGCCGCCGGAGGATCCCCTTCGCCAGGTGCGGTTCGTCTACGAGGGCCTCCCTGCCGGTGTTCTTCTTCCGGCGAAGGCGCATGGCATTCTCTACGGTGCGGCCATCCTCGGGCTCAGGGAGAAAGGCGGGCCCGACGTTCGAGGCAGGCTTCTGTCCTCCGCTGCCGTCCAGCTTGGCCTCATGGTTGAAAACCTCAGGCTCAGGGAGTCGGTCCGGAAAGCGGAGCAGCGGTACGACGACCTCTTCAATCTGACCCCCGAGTTTGGCTTCGTCCTCGCGCCCGACGGGACGATCCTCGATACGAACCAGTCTGCCGCCACCACGTTCGGGCTCATCCCAACCGACGGTTTCGGGCGGCAGATCTTCGACTTCCTCGCGGAACATTCACACGACGATTTCGCGCGCGCGCTCAGCGACGCGGTGCGTCTGAAGCGAAGCAGGGAGTTTGAGGTTCAGTTCCGACGGCAGGACGGCCAGCTCGTCGATGCTGTTCTCAACCTGTCGGCCTACTTCGATTCGAAGTTCGACACGAACGCCGTCTACGCAGCAGGCCGCGACGTCACCGAGCGGAAGAAGGCGGACCTCCAGCTTCTGAGATTCGCCAACGCAATCCACTTCACCGTGAACCCTATCGAGATCACCGACGTCGACGGGCGGATCATCTATGTGAACCCTGCCTTCGAGCGTGGGAGCGGTTACACGAAGGAGGAGCTGATCGGCAAGAACCCGGCGATCCTCAACAGCCGGAAGCACTCCAGTGAGTTCTGGTCTAAGATGTGGCGCGCGATCATGGCCGGGAAGGTGTGGACCGGCGAGGTGGTGAACCGCCGGAAGAACGGCGAGCTCATGTACACTGAGCTCCTCATCTCACCGATCCTCGACGCGGCCGGCAGGGTCATCGGTTTCCTGGGCTCCCATACCGATGTGACTGAGAAGAAGCACCTCCAGGAACAGCTCTTCCGGTCGCAGAAGCTCGAGAGCATTGGTACCCTCGCGGCCGGCATCGCGCACGAAGTCGGCAACCCGCTCACGTCAATCTCCTCCCTTGTGCAGATCATCCAGAGAACGACCGGGGACAAGTTCGCACGCGAAAAGCTCGATCTCGTGCGTGAGCAGATCAACCGCATTGCAAAGATCATCCGCCAGCTTGTCGACTTCTCGCGTCCGACGAACTACGAGATCAAACCGACCGATGTCAACGCGCTGGTCAAGTCTGCGGTCAGCATCGTGCAGTACGGGAAGAAGGCAAAACAGGTCACGTTCACGCTCGATTGTGCTCCCGACATTCCCGCCGTCGAGGTGGTCCAGGACCAGCTCATCCAGGTGTTCATCAACGTCCTCATCAACGCCGTCGATTCGCTCGACGGCAAGCCTGGGACGGTCCGCGTTGCCACGAGAGGAGCGGGGGAGTTGATCGAGGTCGGGTTCACCGACAACGGCTGCGGGATGTCGCCCGCCGTGCTCGGCAAGATCTTCGAGCCGTTCTTCACGACGAAGAGGGTCGGTGAAGGAACCGGACTCGGACTCTGGGTGAGCTATGGCATTATCCAGAACATGGGCGGAGATGTCGCGGTGCGGAGCACGCCGGGAGGCGGCAGCGTTTTCACGGTGACGATTCCGAGACGCACGGCGGGGTACTGAGATGGCTGAGCGTGTTCTTGTTGTCGACGACGAAGAGCTCATTCGCGAGTCCCTCACATTCATGCTCGGGCGTGAAGGGTACGATGTGGAAGAGGCGCACCACGGCGCCGAAGCACTAGAGCGAATGTCGCTGCGGCCGTTCGACGTTGTCATCACGGACATCGAAATGCCGGAGATGAAAGGGACCGAGCTCCTGGAACAAATCTCTCTCCGGTACCCCGAGAGTTTCGTCATCATCATTACAGCCTACGCGTCGATTGAAACCGCGGTTGAGGCGCTACGCCACGGCGCGTACGACTACATCATCAAACCGATCGATTTCGACGATCTCCTCATCCGCCTTCGCCGGCTGCTCGACCACAAGCGTCTGGCGAGGGAGAACCAGATCCTGCGGCAGGAGATCCACCGTGAGTACGACTTCGGCAATATCGTTGGCAAGAGCCCGAGCATGGAGCGCGTCTTCCAGACGATCCAGAAAGTGGCGGAATCCGAGGGGACCGTGCTCATCACGGGCAAGAGCGGGACCGGGAAAGAGCTGGTGGCCCGCGCCATCCACTTCAACAGCCCCCGGCGCCAGAACCGATTCGTTGCGATCAACTGCGGCGCAATCGTCGAGAGCCTTTTCGAGAGCGAACTCTTCGGACACAAGCGCGGGTCCTTCACCGGTGCGACGCTCGATCGTGAGGGCTACTTCAAGCTCGCCGATGGAGGCACGATCTTCCTCGATGAAGTGAGCGAGATCCCATACCACCTACAGGTAAAGCTCCTCCGGGCGGTCGAGCAAAAGGAGGTCCTTCCCGTCGGTGGAACGCAGCCGCTCCACGTCGACGTCCGGATCATCGGAGCGACAAACACAAGTCTCAGCGAGCGCGTGACACAGGGAAAGTTCCGCGAGGACCTTTACTACAGGCTCAACGTCGTCGAGATCTACCTCCCTTCTCTCGCGGAGCGGAAGGACGACATTCCTCTCCTCGTCGGGCACTTCATTGAGAAGTTCAGGGCGGAGATGGGAAAAGACGTCCGGGGTGTATCGCGGGATGTCATGAACGCCCTCCTCAACTATCGCTGGCGTGGCGAAGTCCGCGAGCTTGAGAACGTCATCGAGCGTGCGATGATTTTCTGCGACGGCTGCACCATAGAAATGAAGTATCTTCCTGAGAGTGTCCGAAACGGTGCTGCTGCCGGTGATCTGGAGCCGCAGCGAGGATTGAAAGACGCCGTCCAGGAGTTCGAACGCAACTTCATTCTCCGCTCACTCGAGTCGTACGGCAACGACAAAGAGAGGACGGCACAGGCACTGGGCATCAGCATCTCGTCCCTCTACAGGAAGATGCAGGAGCTCGGGATGCCGCCGGAGAGACCATCCGGGTTCGTGCCGGAGATGCCCCGCGGGTAGGCTCGCTTCGCATTCCTGTCCCTCTTCTTAGATTTGCGAAAACCTCTCCCTGCCGTTTCAGAATTGGGAAGTCCCTCCCGATGGCTCCCCTCTGAACGCCCGTTTCCATCATTGATTCCCGACTTCTCTCTTAGCCGTGCATGTGGCACGGGAATTGACGTCTGGTGCGTGAAAAGGCCTCAGGAAACCACGACCCAATGTCGGTGCCCCAGAGACACAACCGAGAAGAGTCAGCCGGACCGCGCAGCGCCGGCCGCATCCTCATCATGAGCAAGGATGATGCGCTCAGGTCGAGCCTCCAGCTCTACTTCGAGGGAGAGTACGCGGTCTCGTCGGTTGCGTCGTGCGAAGAGGCCGCTGAAGCTCTCAGGCGGGTGCCTGAAGATCTCCTTCTCCTCGATGTCGGACTCTTCGATGAGGGGGCTGAGGAACTCGTCACCTCTCTCCACGCCGTACCGCGTAGGGTCGCTGTTGTTCTGATGTACGTGTACCGGGAGGCGCTCCGCGCGTGGGAGCAACGGATCCGGCGGGATGTCGACGCCGTGTGCTACAAGCCAGTCGATGTCTCCCAGCTTGCCGACCGAATCCGGGAAATCCTCTACAACAGGTAAGGGAAGAGATTGTGAAGCAGGTGTCAACTGTCCGCGCCGTTTTGGTCCTCGCTGTCCTCGTGATGGGCTCCGCCCGGTGCGCTTCGGCGCAGACGAAGGAGGAGTGTCTTGCGTGTCACAGCGACGCCTCGTTGAAGATGACGCGCGGCGGGAAAGCCGTCTCGCTCTTTGTCGACTCGACGTTGTACAATGCGTCGGTGCACAAGGACGCGGAATGCATCACGTGTCACGAAGGGTTTGATCCCGGCAATCTCCCGCACAAGGCGAGGATCACGCCGGTGAACTGCGCGTCGTGCCACGAGACCGGTTCATTCTGGAAGAGCGTCCATGGGACAGCGCTCCGGTCGCGCAGGGCGAATGCCCCGCAGTGCCGGTCGTGTCATTCCACGCATGCGATCCAGCCTGCGAAACGAATCACGAAGGATGCGCACGCCTGCCTGCAGTGCCACCGTGGAATCCCCCACGTGGCCCAGTACACGAAGAGTGTTCATGCGAAGGTCGGGCCGAACGGGACGGTGAATGCATCGTGCGTCGACTGCCACGGCGGACACACGGCGACCGCACTTCGGGAGGCGAACGCACTTGCAAAGCGGCAGGCGGACGTTGCGCTCTGCACCCGGTGTCACGCGGTTGCAAAGGCCGCCTATGAATCATCCACGCACGCGAAGGCCCTTGCCGCAGGTATGAAGGAGGCGCCGTCGTGCGTGGATTGTCACGGCGACCATGGCGTCGTTGAAACCGCGTCGCCCGACTCACCGATGAACAGGAAGCGGCAGGCGGCGAAGTGTCTCAGCTGCCATCTCGACAGCCCCGACATCCGGAACCAGATTGGGGTTTCCGCCCGGTTCGTAAAAGGCTATGAGCAAAGTGTCCACGGCATGGCAGCGCAGAGCGGGAAATCGAACGCCGCAATTTGCAGCGACTGTCACGGTGCGCATACCATCCTTCCCGGAAACGACCCGGCATCAAGCGTGAACCGTGCTAACATTCCGGCGACATGTGCAAAATGCCACTCGCAGATTGCACGGACCTTCAACGAGAGCATCCACGGGAAGGCGGTCGCCAAAGGGATCCTTAGCGCCCCCATCTGCACCAATTGTCACGGTGAACATGAGATCAAGCCCCCGTCGGACCCGTCTTCCCCCGTGGCGGCGCAGAACGTCTCCCAGCAGGTCTGTACGCCCTGCCACAGCTCGGTGCAGATGGCACGGCGGTTCAACATTCCCGAGGGGAGGACATCCACGTACTTTGCCAGCTACCACGGCCTCGCGGTGGAAGGCGGCTCAACCGAGGCGGCGAACTGCGCGAGCTGTCACGGTGTCCATGACATCAAACCTTCGAGCGACCCGACCTCGAGCATCAACAAGGCGAACCTCGCCAGGACATGCGGGAAGTGCCATCCAGGGGCGAACCAGAACTTCACGGCTACTCCGATCCACCTCAATGCTGCAGTGAAAGAGGAGCCGATCATCTACTACGTGACGATGGGATACGTCGTCCTCATCGTCACGATCATCGGCGGGATGTTCATCCATAACCTCCTCGACTTCATCAAGAAGGCGCGGCGAAAGCTCCGGCTGCGGCGCCTTGGCGGCGGAGAGCATGCCCTGAGCGGTGAGGTATATCTCCGGATGGCGGTCAACGAACGGATCCAGCATGCGGTCCTCCTTGTGAGCTTCATCACGCTGGTCATCACGGGCTTCATGCTTCACTTCCCCGAGATCCTCGGACTGGACTTCGCCCGGCAGGTGGGGGGGACAACGGTCTTCGACCTGCGGAGTCTCCTCCACAGGGTCGCCGCCCTCATGCTTCTTGCGGTCGGCCTCTACCACATAGGATATCTTTCCCTCACACAGCGCGGCCGACAGCTCTTCGTCGATCTTCTTCCGCGCTTCAAGGACCTCCAGGACGCAATCGGGGTGGCGAAGTTCAATCTCGGTCTCAGCGAGGAGCGCCCGCAGTTCGATCGCTTCAGCTACATCGAGAAGAGCGAATACTGGGCGCTCGTGTGGGGGACCGTCGTGATGGGAGCGACCGGCTTCATCATGTGGTTCGAGAACTACTTCATCGCGCAGTTCTCAAAGCTGCTCTACGACGTGTCGCGCGTCGTCCACTACTATGAAGCCTGGCTCGCAACCCTCGCCATCATCGTGTGGCACTTCTACTCGGTCATTTTTAATCCCGATGTTTATCCTCTCAACCAGGCGGCGTTCACGGGAACGCTGAGCGAGGAGGAGATGGAGGAGGAACACCCCCTTGAGCTCGAGCGGATCAAATCGGCGCGGAGAGAGAAGGAGGAAGAGGAGGTCAACGTCGAAAGCTCGGGCGAGACCGCAGCGGAGGTGCGAGATCGCAGCGGAGTAGACTAAGTCTCTGTTTAAAGAACCTCATGCCCGGCGATTCCTGTTGCTTCCTCCGGCGTGCTTGGCTAAATTAGTGCACAGCGTTGCGAACGGCCGGTCGGGCCATGCCGGCGTTTACGAACACTCTACGGCACAAGGACGATCTATGGCGAAGGTCAAGGGCGATATCGTCATCGACATTGAGAAGTGCAAGGGTTGCGAGCTCTGCGTGGAGGCATGCCCGCAGGAAACACTCGGACTCTCGAAGAAGGTGAATTCAAGGGGCTACCTGTACGTCGTGAAGATTCAGGACAACTGCACGGGGTGCGTGAACTGCGCCCTTGTCTGTCCGGATGCTGTGCTCAAGGTGTACAGGAAGACTCTCGGGAAGGAGAACCCGGTTGCAGTCGTCTCGAATGTTACACAGGATCTGACGCTCACGGTGAACAAATGAAAGAACTACGATTGATGAAAGGGAACGAAGCACTCGCGGAGGCTGCGATCCGGTCGGGCTGCGACGCGTATTTCGGCTACCCGATCACTCCTCAGTCTGAGGTTCTTGAATACCTTTCCAAATTCGCGAACATGCGCACCGGCATGGTTGTCCTGCAGGCCGAAAGCGAAGTCGCTTCAATCAACATGGTCTATGGAGCGGCTGGTACCGGAAAGCGCGTCATGACTTCATCGTCGAGCCCGGGCATCAGCCTCATGCAGGAGGGAATCTCCTACATCGCGTGTGCTGAGCTCCCGTGTCTTATTGTGAACGTGAACCGCGGCGGCCCGGGGCTCGGCACCATCCAGCCAGCACAGGGGGACTACTTCCAGGCCGTGAAGGGAGGAGGGCACGGCGACTACCGGCTTATTGTCCTCGCACCCGCGTCGGTGCAGGAGATGTCCGACTTCGTCCCGCTCGCCTTCGACCTCGCGTTCAAGTGGCGGAATCCTGTGATGATCCTTTCCGACGGTGCGCTTGGCCAGATGATGGAGAAGGTCGACCTCTTCGAGGAACAGCCGCGCCGGACGGCGGTTGAGCCATGGGCCACGGTCGGGAAGCCGAAGGATCGGGAGCGGAATATCATCACCTCCCTCTTCATCGAGCCGCAGAAGATGGAGGAGGTCAACCTCAAGCTTCAGGCGAAGTACCGGGAGATTGAAAAGACCGAAGTGCGGTATGAAACGGTCGATTGCGAAGACGCCGAGTACCTCCTCACCGCGTACGGACTCGTCGCACGCATCTGCCATAAGGCGGCGCAGATCGGGCGGGAGCAGGGAATCAAGATCGGTGTCTTCAGACCGAAGACCCTCTATCCATTCCCATCGGCGGCGCTCAACGAGCTCTCACGCCGGGTGAAGTGGATCCTCGATGTCGAGATGAACGCTGGACAGATGGTCGAGGACGTAAGACTGGCGGTGGAAGGCAACGCGCGTGTCGAGTTCCACGGCAGGATGGGTGGTATCGTTCCGACGCCGGAGGAGATCCTCGGGAAACTGAAGGAGAAGCTCTCCGGAGGCCTGTCATGAACGAGCGTACGATGCTGAGTGAGGAGCGGCACTTCGAGAACATGATACAGGCGGAGAGCATATGTACCGCCGAAAACCTCGTCTACGAGAGACCGGGCACCCTGCTCGATGTGACGATGCACTACTGTCCGGGCTGCGGCCACGGCGTGGCGCACCGGCTCCTCATGGAAGTCGTCGACGAGCTTGGGATCCAGTCCCAGACGATCGGCATCGCCCCGGTGGGCTGCTCCGTCTTTGCCTACAACTACATGAACATTGATATGCAGGAGGCGGCGCACGGCCGCGCGACGGCGGCCGCGACTGGCATCAAGCGGGTGCTGCCGGAAAAGTACGTCTTCACGTACCAGGGGGACGGCGACCTTGCAGCGATCGGGACGGGCGAGACAATCCATACGTGCAACCGTGGGGAGAACATCCTCATCGTCTTCATCAACAACGGCGTCTACGGGATGACCGGCGGACAGATGGCGCCGACGACGCTTCCCGGGATGAAGACGACCACATCTCCGTACGGGCGTGATGTCAAGGTGCAGGGATACCCGCTGAAGATCGCTGACATCGTCGCAACGCTTCCCGGCTCCTTCTATGTCACTCGCCAGGCGGTGCACACGCCTGCGTATGTCCGCAAGGCGAAGAAGGCGATGCTGAAAAGCTTCCAGTATCAGAAGCTAGGGAAGGGGACATGCTTCATCGAGATCGTCTCGAACTGTCCATCGAACTGGAAGATGACTCCTGTCGAGTCGAACCGCTGGGTGAAAGAGCACATGCTTCCGTACTACCCGCTCGGTGACCTCAAGGTGCCGAGCGAGAAGGAGACCGCGCAATGACCGAAGAGCTCATCATTGCTGGATTCGGAGGACAGGGAGTCCTCTCGATGGGACAGATTCTCTGCTATGCGGGGATGACGGAAGGGAAGGAAGTGAGCTGGATGCCGTCGTACGGTCCGCAGATGCGCGGTGGAACGGCGAACTGCATCACGATTCTCAGCGACTCGCCGGTGAGCTCTCCGATCATCTCGATGTTCGACACCGTGATCGCGCTCAACCAGCCGTCGGTCGACAAGTTTGAGCCCGCGGTGAAGCCGGGGGGGCTGCTTCTCTACGACAGGACGAACATCCTCAATCCGCCGACAAGGGCCGACATCGACGTGCTCGCCATCGACGCGAGCAACGAAGCCGCGAAGATGAAGAACACAAGAGTCCTCAACATGATTGTGCTCGGAGCGTATCTTCGGAGGAAGCCTCTCCTTTCAACGGAGAACATCCTCGCCGGGCTGAAGAAGGTTCTCCCCGAGCGGTACCACCATCTGCTGCCGCTCAATGAATCAGCCCTGAGGAGGGGCATGGAACTGGCCCAGGGAGTGTCCGTCGGCGCGTAGTCGGGGGGCATGCGGCGGTCCCGGCGTCGAGCGGCGAATGAGGCCGATGCGAAAGGAGAGAAGGTATGAGTGCGACGGTGGAGACGCGCGAGAACATCATCTCGATTCTCGAGCGGGCGGTCCAGCGGGAGATCGTCTCATGTGCATACTACACGGAGGCCGCCGATTGCGCGTGCGATCCGCAGGTGAGGTCGTTTCTACTGCAGCTCGCCGCGATGGAAGAGGGACATCGGGAGCAGCTTGTCGGCCGGCTCGGTGAGCTTCGCGCGCAGCTTGAGATTACCGGCAACATCAACCAGATGTTCCAGGATTGACCGCGCGCGGGAGAAACATTTTCCAGTGACTCAACGATAGAATGATCCGGCGACTTCCTGCCCGAGCCCCGACGTTGGGGCGGGAGACGCAAGTCCGTCCCCTGCGGAGACGCCAGGAGAATTCACGAAACCACCACAAGTAAAGGAGGTCATCTATGAGAAAACTCTCAGTCGTACTCGTCGTTCTTGTCCTTGGTCTCTCGTTCCTGCTCGCGGTTGTTACCTCCGTGGCGGCCGAGCACAAGTACGTCGGGTACAAACAGTGCCTCTGCCACAAGGGCCCGGCACGTGGCGATCAGGTCGGTATCTGGCAGAAGTCGGCCCATGCGAACGCGTACAAGTCGCTCCTTACAAAGGAAGCGGATGAGATCGCGAAGAAGAAGGGGCTGAAGGTTGCCGCGAAGGATGCACCTCAGTGCCTCGAATGCCACCTTACCGGCGGCGGGAAGATTGCGACGCTCGCGAAGGAGAACGGGGTCCAGTGCGAGACCTGCCACGGCCCGGGCTCGGATTATAAGGCGATGAATGTGATGAAAGATATGAAGCTCGCCATGGAGAAGGGCCTCATTCTCGCGAAGGATGACCCCAAACTGTGCGAGAAGTGCCACAACAAGCAGAGCCCGACGTTCAAGGGGTTCGACTACAAGAAATACTGGGCAAAGATCGCACATCCTCTGAAAAAGGCGTAACTCACACGCTTCTGTTAGGTATGGGCGGTCCGCCGAGGCGGACCGCCTTTTTTTGACTCCAGCGGAATCGGGCTTGACAAATCATTTTTTTATAGCTATCTTGTGGAAGCCCTTCCATGAAGGGCATCGTATTGCTACAGATGGGGGGCGGTCCGCTTGGGGTAAATATCTACGACATTGCACGGGAAGCGCACGTCGGAATTGGAACTGTTTCCCGCGTCTTCAACAACAGGCGAAATGTGTCGGCTTCCACGCGCGAGAAAGTCCTGGAAGTCGGCCGCCGCTTGAACTACCAGCCCCACGCCTCGGCCCAACGGCTTGCGCGCCAACGCTCGAATACCATCTCCGCGATCATCCCCTTCTTTACCAACTACTTCTTCGTCGAAGTGCTCCAGGGAGTCCAGGATCGCGTGGAGCAGCTCGGGTACGATCTCATCCTCTACGGCATAACGCGCAAGGGACAGACCGAGACGTACCTTCGCCGCACGATGCAGAGGGGAAGGGTCGACGGTGTCCTCTTCTTCTCGATGAAATTCCCCGAGCAGTTCATTTCTCGCTTCCAGCAGCTTCGGCTTCCCATTGTCCTTGTCGACACCTCTCTCCCGGAATTTGATTCTATCGCAGTCGAGAACCGGCGCGGCGCCTACATTGCAACGGCACACCTCCTCGCGCTCGGACACCGCCGCATCGGCATGATCAACGCTTCGCTCACGAGCGAACCGGCGCGGCTGAGGCTCGAGGGCTACCGCCAGGCGCTCGACGACTACGGCGTTCAGTACGACAGGAACCTCGTCCGCTTCCCCAAGAACCTGAAGTCCGACGGATTCAACCGCGAAGCGGGACATGATGCGATGGAGGAACTTCTTGCAATGGGAGGCGACCGGCCGAGCGCTGCGTTCGCGGCAAGCGACATCCAGGCCTTCGGGGCACTCCAGGCACTGCGCGAGCACAGCCTCCACGCGCCAAAGGATATCGCGCTTGTCGGTTTCGATGATATCGAGTTCGCTCAACACGTCGGCCTGTCGACAATCCATCAACCGATGTACGAGATCGGGACTCTCGCCGTCGATGTCCTCGCAGCGCGGGTCGAAAACCCGGACGTAGTCCCGCGCCATACAACCTTCATCCCTGAGCTTGTCGTCAGGGAGACGTGCGGTGCAGGGACCATGAGCCCCGCGTCGCGGGCATCGCGGAGCATGCCGGTATGATCCATGTATCCTGCTTGTCCCGGGGAACGACCACCCAACTCTCCTAGGGGGAGCGACCAATGAACCTTCGATACTCCTTCTCGTGTGCTCTGCTTATTGTGATCTTTTCCTCGCTCGTTGCCGCCACCGTGTTCGGGGGGACTACCGGCAAACTTGCCGGGAGGATCACGGACGTCGCCACGGGCGAACCCCTCATCGGCACAACCGTTGTCGTCCAGGGGACGACACTCGGGGCTGCGACAGACATCGAGGGGCACTTCGTCATCCTTGGTGTGTCGCCGGGAACGTACAGTCTCAGAGTATCCACCGTCGGCTACCAGCCCGAGCTCTACCAGAACGTGCGGGTCTCCATCGATCTGACGACCACGATCGACTTCAAACTGAGACAGACGGCCGTTGAGATCAAAGAAGCCGTGGTCGTTGTCGCGGAACGTCCGATGGTCCAGAAGGATCTCACGGCTTCAACCGCGGTCGTCGGAGCGGACGAGATCAGCGTCCTCCCCGTGACGGAGTTCACACAGGTCCTCAGCCTCCAGGCGGGATACGTGAACGGGCACCTGAGGGGCGGACGCGCAGGCGAAATCTCCTACTGGATCGACGGCGTGCCCGTTACGGACGTTTACGACAAGAGCCTTGTCATCGAGGTCAACAAGAACCTCATCCAGGAGCTTCAGGTCGTGAGCGGTGCCTACAACGCCGAGTACGGACAGGCGATGTCGGGTATCGTCAACATCGCGACGAAGGAAGGAGGCGACCAGTACAGAGGGAGCGTGACGAGCTACTTCGGCGATTACGTCAGCCCGCACGATGACGTTTTCAAGGGGCTCGGCCTGAAGCGTGTTGACCCGCTGCGCATCCGGAATTTCGAGGGAAGCGTTGACGGTCCAATCCTCAAGGACATACTCTCGTTCTATGCGAATGGACGTTTCATCCACTTCAACGGTTACAACTACGGGATCCGGAAGTTCAACCCGGGGACTGTGCCGTACGTCCTTGGCAACCAGCTCTACATCCTCGGCAGCGATCCGGTCAAGGACAGCATCGCGAACTACAATTCGCTCACCAATGAGCAGCGCGCGAACCCCGACACGGTGCGCCGCTACTACAACCTGCTCCGGCAGAACCACACCGGGGGACTCGGCGATAATGAGTACGTGCCGATGAGCTGGAGCGAGCGGCTTTACATGCAAGGCAAGTTCACCTTCAGGATTACGTCACAGCTGAAGCTGACAAACAACTTCATTCTTCAGAACGACGACTCGAAACCCTACTGGTGGAACTGGCAGTACAACCCTGATGGCGTCGGCACTGATTACAAGCGAAGCTACACGGACATCCTCGAACTGGCGCACACGCTGAGCCCCACGACGTTCTATACGCTCGGGATGTCATACTCGTCAAACCGGTTCAAGCACTATCTCTACGAAGACCCCCACGATCCCCGGTACGTCCACCCAAACCTGCAGACGCCGCTCACGGAGTTTAGCTTCCTCACCAGCGGCACCGATTTGAGGAGGTTCGACCGCACCACGACGACGTTTCTGGCGAAATTCGACATCACGCATCAGGCGGGGATCAACCACCTTCTGAAGGCCGGGGCGGAGTTCCGGGGGCACAAACTGTTGTTCGAGAGCATCACGCTCCAGCCCGTCTCGTCCGAGACGAGCATCAACCCGATATGGGACAGCCCGTTCATCCAGACCCAGATCCTCGACGAGAGCACCATCTACAACGATTCCTACTCGCGGCGCCCGTACGAGCTATCGGGGTATGTCCAGGATAAGATGGAGTACGCTGATTTCATCCTCAATATTGGTGTTCGCGTCGATTACTTCCAGCCCAACGGCGACATCCTCGCTGACCCGACGGACCCCGACATCTACAATCCGATTAAGCCGCAAAACCGCTACCGTGACCTGAACGGGAACGGCGTACAGGACCCCGGAGAGCCGGATGTGACACTTGCGGAGCGGCACGCGTACTGGTATGCGAAGGCGTCGTCGAAGCTTCAGATCAGCCCCCGCATTGGAGCGTCGTTCCCCATCACCGACCGCGGTGTGATCCATTTCTCGTACGGCCACTTCTTCCAGATCCCGCAATTCCAGTACCTGTACGAAAACCCTCACTTCAAGGTGGGGCAGGGGACAGGGAACCTCGGAAGGATCGGGAATGCCGACCTCGATGCTGAGCAAACAATCAACGGTGAGATCGGGGTCCAACAGCAGCTCAGCGACGACATTTCGGTCGACATCACCGGTTACCTGCGGGATGTTCGGCAGCTGACCGGGACACGCGAAGACAAGATTTATGTCTTCGGCGGCTACGGCTACTACACGAAGTACGTGAACAGCGACTTCGGCTTCGTTCGCGGCGTCGTTGTCTCTCTCAACAAGCGTTTCAGCGGCGGCCTATCCGCGACCCTCGGCTACACTTTCCAGGTGGCCAGGGGAAGCGCCTCCGATCCGACAGAGACGGCGGCGGCCGTCTCCGGCGGTGCGATGCCGGAGATCCAGCTCGTCCCGCTGGGCTGGGATCAGCGTCATACCCTCAATGCCACCCTGTCGTACAGCGCGGCTTCATGGGGAGGAAGCGCGGTACTCCGGTACGGCAGCGGTGAGCCGTACACCCCGCGCCGGACCGTCGACATCAGCTCCCTCATCACGAACAGCCAGGTCAAGCGGAGCTTCTTCACGGCGGACCTTACTGCGTACAAGCAGTTCTCACTTGGCTGGACAAAGCTGGTGATGTTCCTCAGGGTGTTCAATATCCTCGACATTGAGAATGAAGTCGGCGTGTACGACGATACCGGGCGTGCCGGGTTCACAACCGACCTGCAGCGGGTGCAGAACCTGCACGTCCCGGAGTACGTCAACACCATCCAGAACTGGTTCACGCATCCATTCAACTACTCTGAACCACGGCGAGTTGAGTTCGGCGTTACGCTCGAGTTTTAGCGGGATTCCAAACCTCCAGGCGGAGAAAATGAGACCATTCAAGGTATCGCTGTGCGCCCTGTTCCTGCTTCTTGGATCGGCAGCCCCGATGCTCGGGCAGAGCGGCCGCGAGTATCGGAAAACTGCGGTCCACAATGCGAACCGCGTTTTCACCGTATTCGGAAACTGGGGTGTGATCGGACAGCCGTGCGACAAAGGCCCCCGCGGTGCGTGGATCTACCAGACGAACGGCTACGTCGGCGATGTAAGCCCGTTCGTCGGGGTCGAGCTGAACGTCGACGGTGCACTCTTCCACGATGTGGAGTCGTGCCCCGTCGCTCGTCCCACACGCCACCGGCGTGAATCTCTCTCTGGTACGCCATGGACCTTCGAGCCTGCGGCCGGGTACGATAACTCATCGCAGGAGCACATCGCGATGAGCGACAACCCGCCGTCATGGCCGCAGTTCTGGCCGGACAAGCTCAACGACCCGACGGATCCGGGATGGAGAGGATCCTGGAACGGGTACTTTGGGAAGCGTTCGAGTGCCGACCAGGAAAGCTACTTTGTCATGGACGACAACAATGATGAGAAATACAACTACTCGGACAACAACGCGTACCACCGGACGTTCAAACCCGATTCCCGGAACCCCGCCCGGAACGGGCTGGGACTCGTGATGAGCGTGCGCGGACTGCAGTGGAGGCAGTGGCTCGCGCAGGACAATGTCTTCTGGCTCTACGAGATCACCAATACCGGAACGACAGACTACTTGAAGACATTCTTCGGGATGCTGTGCGGGACGTATAACGGTGTGACGGGGTGCGACGACAGCCCTCATGAGTACGACGACGACTGGTCGTTCTACGACGTGCGGTACAACATCACCTACACGGGCGACTACCCGAAGGACAACTCGCGGAACCCGAAGTGGGTCGGGCCGGTCGGCCTCGTGGGCTATGCCCTCCTCGAGACGCCGGGGAACCCGTACGACGGGATCGACAATGACGACGACGCGAACTGTCCGACGTGCACGCCCACCAGCGCCCCGCTCTTCAAGTCATCGGATTTCGACTCAATTCTTATCCGCGCCGCTGACAGGGTGGTCGTGATCGATACGAACTATGTCCGCCATGTGGTGACGGTCCCCGACCGCGACACAACCTTTCACACACGGGGCCGCGACGTCCGCGTGATTCCAGGCGTCACGAAGCTCGTCGAAGGAAATGTCATAAAGGACGCGCTGGGGAATGACATCATGAACCCGAACGCGTACGACGGCGTTGACAACAACCTCAACGGCCTCATCGACGAAAACTACTACCTTGATTACCATCAGGTGAAGATCGGCTTTGTGCAGGCGACTGGGCGATACGAGAAGCTAATCGATATCTTCCGGCCGGTGCATCACAAGGACTACTTGGGTGGAAGCGGAACCGACCCGTTCAGTATGGTCGATGAGATGCGAGACGACTGCATTGACAACAACCGGAACTGGAATGCCCGGTACGATGACGTTGGTCGTGACGGGATCCCCGATACGCACGATTTCGGCGAATACGACGGACAGCCGACCTCAGGATACGACTGCGGCCGGCTGCAGCCGACTCATCCGCCGCATCCGTTTGACACCGGTCTGCCGGGGGAAGCGAACATCGACAAGACGGACGTTGGAGAATCGGACCAGATCGGACTCACGAGTTTCCAGTACTTCGCACCGGCGGGGGAGATGGACTTCATGGACGATGAAGACCTCTGGAAGCGGAACAGCCCCGGCTTCTTCGACGTCCCCCCAACGATCATCAACAATGAGCCGGTATCGGGCGAGGACGGTGACTTCTTCTACGGGTCGGGCTACTTTCCACTCCTCGCAGGGACAACCGAGCGGTTCTCCCTCGCCCTTGTCTACGGCGGGGGCCTCCCGACGCGGGATCAGGACCTTGCCGACTTACTGAAGCACAAGCAGACCGTCCAGAAGATTTACGATGCGAACTACCAGTTCCCCGTGGCTCCGGAGAAGCCGGCGCTGGTCGCAGTGCCCGGCGACGCCGAGGTCACGCTCTACTGGGATCGGAAGGCCGAACAAACCGTGGACCCGGTCCTGCACAAAGTCATGTTCGAGGGGTACAAGATCTACCGGGCGACCGAACCCAACTTCCTCGATGCGCCGAGAATTACGAACGCCGCCGGCGATGTCATCGGAATCAGGCCGATCGCTCAGTTCGACGTGAGGGACAGCGTGACTGGGTATTTCCAGGCAGGTCCGGACCTCTTCCAGGGAACCTCGGGTGCGTCGTTCTACCTCGGCAACGACACAGGTCTCCAGCACAGCTTCGTCGATAGCGGCGTCGTGAACGGCAAGACCTACTACTACGCTGTCGTTGCTTACACGAAAGGAGATGCGACGATCGGGCTGCTCCCCGTAGAGAACACGACGCGCATCCAGGTCGATCCGCTGACGGGGAAACTCACCGCCGACGTAAACACGACGTTTGTGGTGCCGAACGGAAAGGCAGCCGGATACAAGCCGCCCGAAGGAAGCGTGAGGCTCACCCCGGCCAGGGCTGTTGCGACGGGCGACATCTACTACCTCGTCCAGGATCCGACAAGGATCAGGGGTCACATGTACCAGGTGGAATTCAGCGACACCCGGGACAGCGGAAGCTTCCTGCCGATGACCACTTCGTACTCGGTGCGCGACCTAACGGAACAGTCGGAGCCATTCATCCCCCAGGACACGTCGTATGTCCGGCTGCTCCACAAGAACTTGATCACCGGGACTGTGACGATCAAAGACCCGTCGGGGAACATCGTCCCCCTTACACAGTTCATCGTCGACTACGCACGCGGGCAGGTCAGGTCGAAGAGCGCAGGGGGAATCCTCTCAGGGACATACACCATCGTGTACCAGTACTACCCGGTCTCTGAAAGCCCATACATCCTCGGGAGTCCCTACGTCAAGGAAACGAAGGACGCCGACATCTTCGACGGCGTGGAGCTCTCGTTCCACAACGACTGGAGCGTTGGCCTCATCGATTCGCTGTCGGGGTGGAACACGGGACAGAGAAGCTATGCATTCACCTTCTCGAGGCTTGACATCGGTGATCTCGCGCTGAACGGGATCAAGTATCCGGCGGACTACCAGTTCATGTTCGCCGACAGGATTGTCGACACATCGAGCGGCCTCTACGGAAGCGCACGGGTTCCCGTCAATTTCAGGATCTGGAACATGACTGACAGCAACTACGTCACCTTCGTGTACAACGATGCCGATGCCAACGGCAAGCTCTCGTCGAACGACCAGATCTACATTTTCGACAAGGACCGAAGCGGGAACCCTGTCTACACGTGGTTCATCAACTTCACGACGCGTCCCAACCAGAAGGACACGGTCTACACGTTCACGACCGGTGATATCCTCACCATCAGAACATACAAGCCGTTCCGCAAAGGGGATACCTACCGGTTCACAACTGTCCGGCCGACAGTGGACCAGGTTTCGGCTGGGCAGCAGCTGGCACGCGTGAAGGTCGTCCCGAATCCGTACATCGCTGCATCCGCCAATGAGCTGGCGCTCCCGCCGAACATCACGAGCGGGCGAGGGCTTCGGCGGGTTGACTTCACCCACATCCCCGCCGGTGCGAAGATCCACATCTTCACATCGCGCGGTGAGCATGTCGTGACGCTCGAGCACAGCGGCAGCATCGAGGACGGGACGGTCACGTGGAACCTGAAATCGAAAGAGAGCCTCGACGTCGCATTCGGTGTCTACTTCTACGTCGTCGAGTCGTCGGTCGGGAACAAGACCGGCAAACTTGCAATCGTGAAGTGAGTTTGACGACATGGCATCGAGACATGTCGGGACGATGGTCGTGAATGCTGGCGGGGATTTCCTGCGGGAATCCCCGAGACCGCTGAATGCACAAGCCACGGAGTTTTCACATGAAGAACGTCGCGTGTGTGCTGCTGCTCGTAACTGTCGTCTCCGGTCTGTGCATGGGGCAGGCGAAGGTCGGTACGACGAGCGCTCCATTCCTTGGCATCGCTGTCGGCCCGCGTGCCACGGCAATGGGAGGAGCCTTCATCGGGACGGCGGATGACGCCACCTCCCTCTACTGGAACCCCGGGGGAATGTCCCGGGCGGCGAAGACCCAGTTCATCGCGTCTTATACGAACTGGCTCGCCGGTACGAACTTCAACTGGTTCGGATTCATGCTGAACCTCGACGGAACAAACGCCGTGGGGATCAGCCTGACCCAGTTGAACTACGGGGAGGAGGAGGTCACCCGGGTTGATATGCCCGAAGGGACCGGGGAGAAGTGGGACGCGCTTGACCTCGCCGTAGGAGTCTCCTACTCGCGGAGCTTGACGGACCACTTTTCGATCGGCGGCAGTGTGAAGTACATCTCCCAGCGTATCTGGCACGAATCGGCAAGTGCCTTCGCGATGGACGTCGGCGTTCTCTACATCACGCCTTTCAACGACCTCCGGCTCGGAATGAGCCTGTCGAACTTCGGGACCGACATGACGCTTGACGGACAGGACCTGATCCAGCAGGCGGGCACCGATTCACGAATACCTGTTGAACAGCAGTACCCGAATCCGACCATCCCAACGAAGCTGAAAGTGGACGGGTGGACGCTTCCGCTCATGTTCCGTGTCGGTATAGCCATGGATGTGATCCGAAACGGTGATTTCCGCGCAACTCTCGGCGTCGATGCCCTCCGTCCTAACGACAACGCCGAGACAATCAACGCAGGCGGTGAGGTTGCTTGGAACGACATGGTCTTCATCCGCGGCGGATACAAATCGCTCTTCCGGTCCGACAGCGAGGAAGGGTTGACACTGGGCTTCGGATTGCGGTACCAGTTCGTCTCGACGGCCGTGAACGTCGACTATGCGTACGCGAAGTTCGGGATGTTCAAAGATATCCAATCGTTTGCGCTGGGGATCAGCTTTTGAAGTGGAATGAGAACAAGATGTCGGTCCCGGGCCTTTATCGTGTACGGCTCTGGAGAGGCGGCTCAGGGTCGTTCCTCCGGATCATCTTCGCGGGCGCACTTTTCACTATCGCGGCGGAGGCACACTCCGATACCGGCTCCAATCCGGATCAGCAGGTTGCAAAGGTAGGATCGAGAGTCATCACAGCCCGGGAGTTCCTGGAGCGTTATGAGTTCCTCCCATGGCCGCAGCGCCATCGGAAGGACGCCGCCGGTGCGCTCAAACGGGAATTCCTCTACGCGCTCATCGCTGAGAAACTCCTTGCCGCAGATGCGCTCGAGCAGGGGATGAGCCGCGAGGGAGCGTACCGCGGGAAGACACTCGAAGTCGAGAGCGGCTTTGTGCGGGACGCTCTCTACAGGGATGAAGTCGTCCGGGAGGTGAAGGTCACAGACGCCGAGCTGTGGGAGGCGTACCGCAAGTCGAAAGTGGAATTTCTGATCAAGGCATTGCAGTTCCGGAAGGGGAGCGATGCCCAACTCGCCTGGAATCTTGTCCGATCGGAACAGGCCTTCGACAGCATCGCTGCAGATGATTCTGTTCCTGTCGAGAACGAGGAGACTCGAAACGATACGTTACAGGTGCGGTTCGGAGACTATGTCCCACAGGTGGAGGATTCGCTCTACGCACTCAGGGTCGGGGGAGTAACGCCGCCTCTCCGCGTGGATGACCACTTCTACGTCATCAAGCTTGTGAGGAGGATCTCCGATCCCGTGCTTACGCAGGACGAATTCGCCGAGAAGAGGCATGATCTTGAGAGCATTCTCCGGTGCCGGAAGGAACAGA
>PEWR01000104.1 GCA_002779395.1 Ignavibacteriales bacterium CG07_land_8_20_14_0_80_59_12 | reverse complement strand
CACCCCGGCTTCCGCAGGAGGTTATCCGCCAAACATCAGAGAAGTACGTCGAGGCGTACGAAAGGCTCGTAGGCTCACTTCTCCCGGCGTGAAGGCCGTAACTTACCCTCCAGGCGCCCCCGGTGCGGCAGACACGACACAAGGGCGGCGAACCGCTGATGCTTCACTCAATGCCGTCCCGCGAGTAGTTTTCCTTCAGAGAATCCCAGGATGAGCCATGAACGCATCAACTCTCTTCCGCAGTCTTGATTGCGTGGAATTTGTTGTTCTGCCTGACGCTTCGGATTCCCTTTGTGTCCCCCACGGGGTAAACATAGCATTGAATAAAGATCACGCTTTGGGGTTCGCTAACATTGTTTTTCTAATTATTACCCATTTTATGCTGTACCTTGAGTTACAACGTAATGTTGCAGCATAATTTTGGTAAGATTCCAGCCCTCGCAGCTTGACATTCACTCCGGCTTTACCTACTTTATGCCCATCCTTGACCTTATTACTCCAGTATGAGCATATTTTAGGTAAACCTTGTGGCTCTCCCCAGACTCCATACCTTTTTCTACCAACAGCAAGTCTTCACGTTCGAAGAGGCCCGCCGTAAACTCAAGCTGAGCGCATCTTCTCTCTACAAGATGCTTCACGAGCTTCTACGGGACGGCTACATCCTGAGGATAAAGAAAACGGTGTATGCGGTGGTACCTGTGGAGGCTGCTGGTCGCGCTCACACACCTAACAAGTATCTCGTTGCAGCAAAACTCCAAAAGAAGTCCTACTTGAGCTACCACACAGCCCTTGAACTGCACGGCGTAGCAGAGTCAGCCTACAACACCGTATACGTGAGCGTGCCTTGGCAAGCAAGATCGTTTCAATTCCAGAGCACAACTTACTTTTTTGTGACCAAGTATGACTCATTTGGGCTCACGAAAGTAAAGGTAGAAGGCATACCCCTCATGGTATCCGACAGGGAAAAAACGATTCTCGATGGGATCGACAGGCTTAAATACGTCGGCGGCCTGGAAGAATACCTCAAAAGTGTCTCTTCGTTTCCATCAATCGATGTTTCCAGGCTCATACGCTATCTCAAGCTGTCGAACAAGAAAGCATTATACGCCAAAGCCGGCTGGCTATTATCTCTCTTTTCCAAGCAGTGGTTCGTCAAACAAGTCCTTCTGGACGACCTCCAAAAACATCTTAGCAACCGCACATTTTATCTGCAGGAGACGAACGGCAGGGTCTCATTCCGCTTTAACAGTACATGGAATCTTATGGTCCCTGAAAACGTCGAAGGTTTGATAGAGGAGACGCCGGCGTGATCTCAACAAGCGACGTCCGGGAACTTGCAAATGAACATCGGTTTAGCACCGCCAATCTCGAGAAAGTATTCAGGCTTGTCGATCTGCTTGCCGAAATCTATGCGCATCCCTTCCTCAAGGATTGCCTTGTGCTCAAAGGTGGAACTGCAATTAACGTTTTTCTTTTTGACGTTCCCCGACTGTCCGTCGATATTGATTTCAACTACATAGGGTCAGCCGATAAGGATACGATGTTGCAGGAAAGAAACACAATTCGTGAGATATTTGACCGAATCTTCAAAGTGGCTAAGTACCAATCGACACCATCTAAAAACTACGGTAGCGACCGATACAATCTCTGGTACCGCAACGTTAGTGGAAACCGGGACCAGATCAAAGTTGAGACCAACTTCCTTTTGCGTGTCCCGCTTATGAAACCGGTGAAGTCAAGACAGAAAAAGCTGTTTGGCGTTCTTCCTCTGCCGAGTGTGAAAATCCTTGCTCAGGAGGATCTATTTGCCACGAAGATCATTGCCCTGTTGGCAAGACACGCGGCGCGGGATCTCTACGATATTGACAAGCTCTATCAACTCAAAAGAACAGACATAAAGCGTTCGATACTCAAGGCATGCGCGATCTTCTATGGCGTCATCAACAGAGAAGACTTCCGCAAGATGTCAACGGACGCTATTGCTCTCATAACCGAAAGAGACATCAAACGCACACTCTGGCCTCTGCTTCGAGGCAACTCAGAGTTCGATCTGAAGAAGGCTCAAACAAGAGTTCACAGATTCGTTAGTCCGCTGCTCAAATTAACTTCTACTGAACGCCAGTTTGTAGATTCCTTCTTCGCTGGGCAGTACACGCCGGCGTTATTGTTCAAGTCGAAGATCTTCAACAATGGTCTCGCTGCACACCCAATGGTGCAATGGAAGATCAGTCACATTCTGAAGCACCAGGAGTCTTCAGAGGAAGGTATATGATCTTGCGATTTGTTCGTTTCTCTTTCATCGTGCTCACCCTTGCAGGGGTATTCCTTGTACAAAGCAATGGCTTTGCCCAGGGAATGTCAAATCACTCTCCCACTTGGGATATCCACTTCTCTCCCCGTGGCGGTGCAACCTTTGCTATCCGGCAAGCACTGGACAATGCAAAATCCTGCGTACTTGTCCAAGCTTATTCCTTCACATCAGCACAGATTGCAGAGGCTTTGGTAAAAGCGCATCGGCGAGGTGTCAAGATTCGAGTGCTTCTGGATAAGAACCAGAAAACCGATAAATACTCTTTCCGCCGATTTCCTTGCTAATGCCGGCATCTCAACCAAAATCGATGCAGCTCACGCAATCGCCCACAACAAGGTGATGATTGTCGACAATGAAACCGTGATCACCGGCTCATTCAATTTTACAAAAGCTACTGGAGAAAATAATGCTGAGAACCTTCTCCTTGTCCGTGACAAGGAACTCGCGTCACGATACATCGAGAATCGGCATTTTCACGATGAACACTCTGAGCCTTACCGTGCGCGTGCTGCTCGGAAAAGTGGATCGGCATTGCAGAGGAAACCTTGACAGGCGAACTTGTCCTCTGTAGTCCCGACGCTTTCAGTCGGGACATAGGAGGAAAGATGTATTCTTGCGTTTCGCGCCTCAAGGGCAAGTGATTGTCCGGAGGTCCCCCGTGAAGAAGAACGCGCTGTTTCACACCCTCGTAGCCCTGACGATCCTCTCCTCGTTCAGCGCCTGCAAGAAGAGCTCCTCCACTGAGCCCACATCCCCCGAGCCTGTTCTGAAGGGAAGGATTGTGTATTGGTCAGGCGGAAACCTCTTTCTCCTCGATCTTCAAGCCCGGGATCTCCAACCCATCCAGCTCACCCACCAGATTGAGGTGTTGTTTCCTTTTGTTTCAGTCGACGGGGCATGGGTGGCCTTTCAGGGGATTGTGCCGGGACGGTCATCCGACATCTATGTCATGCGGTCCGACGGGTCGGGGCTGATCGACGTCACCAGCACGACGGGGGTTTCAGAGATTGATCCGAGTTGGTCCCCTGATGGCCAAAGGATAGTGTACGACCATGCTAGCGCTCCTTCTTCGATCTGGACCATCAATGTTGATGGATCTGGTTCTCATGCTCTCGTTGGGGACACAACGAGGAGCTACGGCTGGCCACGGTGGTCGCCTTCGCGAGATGAAGTCATCTTCCAGTCCATCAAGCGATTCAGCAATGACCGGGTCCAGATTCACCGCGTGAATGGTGACGGCACAGGCGAGGTCACTCTGACCAGCGGCAACAGGAACGTTTACTACGCCGAATGGTCTCCAGACGGAAACTGGATCTTGTACTGCGGAGATACCCCGGGCCTGTATGTCATGGACCGGAACGGCATGAACGCGAGGCAGGTGTGGCCTCTGGGTGGTTTCAAGATCGCGGAATTCTCACCCGACAGTCGGAGGATCGCCTGCATGGCGGAGGGAACCGGCAACCTCACGATCATCGACCGAGATGGAACAAACGCAGTCCAACTAACGCAGAATCCTCCAAACGTCGATGCAAACTATCCCGCGTGGTCGCTCGACGGAGCGTACCTAGCATTTGCATGCGGAAACGGTGACAGCAGCGACATCCACGTGGTTGACATTCAGAGGAAACTGATCGCTCGAGTTACTGACATGGGTAATGCGTCTTTCCCGGTGTGGGTGAGATAGAAACGCAGCAGAACAGAACCAGCCAGCAGGTCCAAGGTGAACTGCCGGAGGGGAAAGAAGATATATTCGCAGAGGTGTCAGTAGTCGGGCGGGAAATGTGAGGAAGGAATGTGTCCCCAACCGGATTCGAACCGGTGTTCTGAGCTTGAAAAGCTCATGTCCTGGGCCTCTAGACGATGGGGACAAAGACATGTCTGATGGGGTGACTGGAGGGACTCGAACCCTCGACCTCCAGGGCCACAACCTGGCGTTCTAACCAACTGAACTACAGTCACCGTGACTGCCAAACTGCTCCTCAGAGAACAAATATAGGCAAACCGCCTCTTTTATCCAAGTCAGATTGCACCCCTCCGGTTCCCAACCACCCTCCCAATACTGCCGCTGAGGTGGCTTTCATTCAGAAAGCTCTCCCTTACGGTCGAGGAAAGGTTTCGACATCCTCTACATCTGGGACAGTGAGCGATGGAAGCTGGACTGCACGCGGGACTGAACGACATGCGAGAAGTGTCTTCGGCAGAGGTCTATTTCACCAGCTCTGTGGGCTGAAGAAGGCGCTTCTCGGGCTCGAATTGCTCAATTCTCAGCGCATTGAGCACCCAAGAGTTCCGAGAAGTGCCCGTTTGTTTCAACTTTGGTCACACCAAAAAATAAGGGCTCGCGACGCTTCAGCAAGCCCTTGTGTTCCAACCACTTTCAGTGCGCCCGGGGAGACTCGAACTCCCAACCCTCAGCTTAGAAGGCTGATGCTCTATCCCGTTGAGCTACGGGCGCAAAAAACAAGGGCCAGAATCGCCGATTCTTGGTGCCAACAGTTGAAAGTGCCAATGCCGGACAGGCTTCATGCACTCCCCGTGTTTCGAACGACCCTCCCGTCAACAGAAGAATTTACGAAATCACCGTGCCCAAAGCAATGCCAGGTCGGTGCCAAGGAGAACTGTGTCAACTTCCCGGAAGCAATAGAACCGTCCGACGGTCCGTCCCCGTACTCCCCGAATCGCGCTCGCCGCTGGACGCGAGTGGGAGATTCCTTTGACTTCATCAGGACTCACACTCACGATCGGCCCATCGCTCACCGCCATGTACGGTGAGCAGGACACGGAGTTGACGACCCTTCGGGGTAGACAGGTTAACAAGAAGAAGGTTGTGACGCGGAGAGCATGGACGTCTACATCTCAAAGCTCCGCAAGTACCGCTGCCACGATCCCCACGTTCAGATCGCCAGCATTCACGGTTCCGGCTTCAAGCTCCTGGGCCCCTCTTGATGGGCTCTACCTTCCAGGTGGGGTCCATCCGTCCCGCGGCCTCCCTCTGCAACTTTCTCGCACACGATTCGTTTATGTATATTTAGATATTGCGCCGTGTCATCTATGCCGCTCACACGACCTCAAACGGAATGTGCTTCATCGACAGTCCCCCATTCTCTCCACAACTAAGGAGACACGTTTATGCTGCGTTCGTTTGCGTTGTTGATTCTCCTTTGTGTCGCATCCTCTCCGCTTCTCGCGCAGGTGGATGCGCGGATGTTGCAGTACCCCGCTGTCTCGCAGAGCCGGATCGTCTTCTCCTACGCGGGCGATCTGTGGGTGGTGCCGAAAGAAGGCGGTACCGCGCACAGGCTCAGCTCGCCGCGCGGGCAGTCGCTCTATCCCCATTTCTCGCTGGACGGTTCACAAATCGCCTACAGCGCGAACTATGACGGCAGCATGGAGGTCTATGTCATCCCCTCGATGGGCGGCATGCCGACCCGCGTGACGTGCCACGGCATGGGCAGCCGCGTCGTCGACTGGTACCCGGACGGCAGCATGCTACTCTTTGCATCCTCGATGAACAGCGGCCGGCAGCGCTACGATCAGTTCTACAGCGTGTCGCCGAAAGGCGGATTGCCGGAGCAGCTCCCGGTACCGTACGGTGAAATGGCGTCCCTCTCGCCGGACGGGAAGAAGATCGCCTACACGCCGATGACGCAGGCGTTCCGTACCTGGAAACGCTACCGCGGCGGATGGGCGGCTGATATCTACGTGTTCGACCTCGAGAAAAAAACTGCGGAGAACGTCACCAACAATCCTGCCAACGACGAGTTTCCGATGTGGCACGGCAACATGCTCTACTTCCTCTCCGACCGTGGACCTGAAGACCGCTCGAACATCTGGTCGTACAACTTCGACACGAAGGAGACGAAGCAGCTCACGAAGTTCACCGACTTCGACGTCCACTGGCCTTCCATCGGTCCGTCGGATATCGTGTTCGAGGCGGGCGGGAGACTGTACCGGTTGAGTCTCGCCGACGGTGCGGCAAGCGAAGTCCCCGTAACTGTGGTAACGGACGAGATCGCGATGCTGCCGCATACGAAGAACGTCGGCAAGCTGATTCAGAATCTCTCGATCGCTCCGGACGGCAGGCGTGTGCTGGTGGAGGCGCGCGGCGAAATCTTTTCCCTCCCTGCGGAGAACGGTCCTGTCATCAATCTATCGCGCACACCCGGTATCGCCGAGCGGTATCCCGCGCGGTCGCCGGACGGCAAGTACGCGGCATACTGGAGCGACAAATCGGGCGAGTATGAGCTGACGTTTCTCGACTTGACTAAACCGGGACCCGAGAAAAAACTGACGTCGTACGGTCCCGGGTACCGCTACCATCTCTACTGGTCGCCAAACAGCAAGATGATCGCGTTCATCGATAAGGCGATGAAGATCCTCATCTACGACGTCGATAAAGACAAGACGGTGCAGGTGGATAAGCAGTTGTTCTACTACGAGGGGAACCTGGAGGCGTTCGGCGTAAGCTGGTCGCCGGACAGCCGCTATCTGGTCTATGCGCGCGACACCGAGAACCGCAACGCGGCGATCTGCCTGTTCGATGCGAAAGAAGGCAAAACCACGCAGGTGACCTCCGGCTACTACACGGACACCCAGCCGTCATTCGACCCAGACGGGAAGTACCTCTACTTCCTCACGAACCGTACGTTCAATCCGCTCTACTCGGACGTCGACAACACGTGGATTTATCCGAACACCACCACGATTGCTGTGGCGACGCTGACCCCGGACATCCCTTCCCCCCTCGCGCCGAAAGACGATACCACGTCCGTGAAGAAGGAGGACAAGGAAGCAAAGAAGGACGAGGCGAAAGACAAGAAGGACGAGAAGGAAAAGGAAAAAGAGAAGCCGCAGGAGACGAAGATTACGTTCGCGGGATTTGAGCAGCGCGTCGTGATGCTGCCGCCCGCGGCAGGGAATTTCGCCGGCATACAGGCCATCTCCGGCAAGCTCATCTTCCACCGCACGCCCAACGCAGGCGCTGCCGACAAGAAGAAGCCGCTGATGTACTACGAGCTCGACAAGCGCGAAGAAAAGACCATCGTGGACGACGCCGATATGTTCTCGGTGAGCGCGGACGGCAAGAAAGTCCTCGTTGGAAAATCGGGCAGCTACTCCATTGTGGATGTTGGTGAGAATCAGAAGTTGGACAAGAAGATGCCGACCGGTCAGATGGAAATGACCGTCGACCCAAGAGCGGAGTGGAAGCAGATCTTCAGCGATGTCTGGCGGTTCGAGCGGGACTTCTTCTACGATCCGAACATGCACGGCGTGGATTGGAGTGAGATGCGCAGCCGATACGGCAAGCTGCTGGAGAACGCCGTCACACGCTGGGACGTGAACTACGTCATCGGCGAGCTGATCGCCGAGCTCAATGCCTCGCACACGTATCGCGGCGGCGGCGATGAGGAAACCGCGGAGACACGCGGCTTCGGGTATCTCGGCGTGGACTGGGAGTTGGCGAACGGCGCGTATCGCATCAAGAAGATCATCAACGGCGCGCCATGGGATACGGAAGTCCGCTCACCGCTCGCTCAGCCGGGCATAAACATGAAGGAAGGCGAGTACATCCTTGCGGTCAACGGCATACCGCTCGATGTGACCAAGGCACCGTGGGCGGCGTTCTTCGGACTTGCCGACAAGACCGTGGAGCTGACGGTAAATTCCCGGCCCACCTTGGATGGCGTACGCAAGGTTGTGGTGCAGACCCTGTCCGACGAGACGCGGCTGCGGAATCTCGCGTGGATCGAGTCGAACCGCAGGCGCGTGGAGGACGCCACGGGTGGGCGCATCGGCTACGTGTACGTGCCGAGCACCGGCGTTGACGGGCAGACTGAGCTCGTGCGCCAGTTCGCGGCGCAGTTCAACAAAGATGGCCTCATTATTGACGAGCGCTTCAACAGCGGCGGGCAGATCCCCGACCGGTTCATCGAGCTGCTCAATCGCAAGCCGCTGGCGTTCTGGGCCGTGCGTGACGGCAAGAACTGGCAGTGGCCGCCGCAGGCGAACTTCGGTCCGAAGGTCATGCTCATCAACGGCTGGAGCGGTTCAGGTGGCGATGCGTTCCCCGATTATTTCCGCAAAGCGGAACTTGGTCCGCTCATCGGCACACGCACGTGGGGCGGCCTCATCGGCATCTCGGGCGCGCCTGAGCTGGTAGACGGCGGGAACGTGACTGTACCGACATTCCGCCAGTACAATCCGGACGGGACCTGGTTCAAGGAAGGCCACGGGGTCGACCCGGACATCAGCATCGCCGACGACCCAGCGCAGCTTGCGAAGGGCGTTGATCCGCAGCTCGAAGCCGGCATCCAGGAAGTGATGAAGGAGCTGAAGACCAATCCACCGGTAGCGCCGAAGCAGCCACCGTACGAGAAGCGGTAGTTTGATGGACTCCGCTGAGGCGGGGACCGGTTATTCTAAGAAGGCAAGCCCCCGAACGGACGTGGGCCGAGATTCTCTTCCCTTCTCAGAGCATACCTGCACCTCACATCTCAATCACATTCGCCCCCGGCCACTCCTTCATCTGGTCGTGGCACGTCAGGTAAATCACCTGGTGTTCCACCGCGAACTCGTTCACGATCGCCTGCGCTTCGTTTAATCGATTGGAATCGAAGTTCGCAAACGCATCGTCCATGATCACCGTCTGCCGCTCCTTCCCGGAGAAGTACCGTATGACCGCCAGCCGAAGCGCGAGCGCCAGTTGTCCCTGCGCGCCGGTGCTCAACTCTTCAACCCCCACCTCCCGCTGGCCGAAATCCACATGCTGAACCGAAAGCTGATTATCCAATGAAACAGATGAATAACGTCTCGCAGTCAGTCGTGGCAGTACGAAAGACACCATCTCCTCGATCGGGCTCGTGAGGTTCTCTGCCACCTTCTTTTCCGATTCGAGAAGGGCATCCGACACAAGCCGATAGGCATCAAGTTCCGTTGTCCACGACTTGTACTTTGCTCTCGCCTCTTCCGCCAGCGTCTCCTTCAGCTTAACCTCCTCCCACAACACGTCCACCGACTGCAGTCGGCCCCCGAGGGTTAGCGATTCCCTCTCGAGTTCTGTGAATCGTCTTACGTTCTCCGCGAGACGGGTGTTGCGAAGAAGGATTTGATCGTCTGGCAATTCCATTTTCGGAATAGCTTCGAGTGCCGCCTTGGCAACCGCAATCCCGCGTGCGGCATCCCGCTTCCGACTCGATGCTTCATCGAGTGAGCCGTACTGCTCCACAAAGGCCTGCTCGTTCGCCTGGAGTTGCTTGATCCTTATTTCCAGTCCGCCGAGCTCGGCGTTGAGGTTCGCCCGCTCTTCATTGAGTGACTCTACCGTCCGCCCATCATGTGATGGAGTCTGCGCCGCCGTTGCTCGGAGTCCGCCGAGCTGCTGTTCCAGCTCGCCTATTCCCTCTTGAACTCTCTCAACGGTGGAGCCGTTCAGCTTTGTTTCCTTCTGCTTCTCGAGGACGTTGAGCTCCCCTGCGATCTGCTCCTGGAACCCGTATCGTTCCGCAAGTCCCTCAACTGTTCCGGCATCGACCGATTTCAGGAGGTCCGCGAGCTGCTTCTCGTCTGTCTGCAACTCCTCCTGCAACTTCACTGCATCTTTGACACCCGAGGATATTGTCAGATCGATGACTCGCCCGACCGAGACTTTCACGCTCTGGTTTGCACGATAGGTGCTGATTTGTCCTTTATCGAGACGAAGTGATTCGGCAACGCCTCCGTCGATTGAAACTGCGATATCCACATCCGCGAGCCCTCTGGCGCTCATCTGGATCTGCGCCGCCTGAAGCGAGGCGAGCTTCTCCCTGATATTGCCGGCCAGCATCCGTGCACGATCCAGTTCGGACTTTGTCACTCTCGCCTCTGCCCGCAGCTCCCGGTCCTTCAAACGAATCTCCACATCGAGCGCATCAAGAGCCGCCGCGAGTTCGCATCCATTTTGCAGCCTCGTCTCAATTGCCTCTACCTCTTTCGCTGCTTCGTGCCCCGCAATGCGCTGCTTCATTTCCTCCTCAGTTTTCCTGAGTCCAAGCCTCCGGGGTTCGAGTTCGGCGATCTCCTTTCGATTCCTCTCGCATTGCTCAACGTCCCTCTGGATGGCGTCGAAGTCAGCGTTTGCCTTCTCCAGCTTCTCCAGCGCCTCCCGGTACCCATTATGCGCATCAAGGACCTTTCGATCTTCATCGATCCGGGAACGGAGCTGCGCGAGTGTGTCAATAAGCTCCTTCTGCCGCGCAGTCTCACTCTCGAGGCTCCGGAACGCCTTCTCGGCCTTCTCATACTCACCCTGCAGCCGTTCGTACTCCGCTCTTGCGGCAGCCACATGCCCCAGATACTTCGCCGGCCTATCGAGTCCGACGCCGAGATTTCTGATCTCCTCGTTGATCTTCTTCTTGATCGCCTCGATATTGCCGTCAGCTTCAAAAGCAAGTCTCTTGAGACTGGCACGTATCGTAGCATCGTTTGCCAGCACGTGGGGAGTATCTTCAAGCTCACCCTGGGTTATCCAGAATGTCCGGCGCACCGAGTCCCCCTTCTCGGTGTAGAGCGGGATCATCCCGGCGAGCTCCTCCTGGATACGGTCCTTGTTGGGCAGATCGAGTCCCGTCGCCGCACACGCGAGCCTTCCTTGTCGTTCTCCGAGGAACCTCTTCTCAAGGAGATACTCGTTCCCGTTGTGCTGGAATGAGACCGTGACGAACGGATCGCCTCTTCCCTCCCACGAGTGGAATCCTTCGACTTCTTGTCCCTTCGAATCCGCTTTCACAAAGAACCCGGCATGCAGCGCGTCAAGAAACGTGGATTTCCCCACCTCGTTCGGGCCAAAGATAATGTTCACGCCCGGTTCGAACGCACGTTCGAAATCCTGCAGCGCCTTGAAGTTCTTGATCTTCACACTCTTGAGGAACATGGAAATCTCTTCCTACTCAAGTTCACTTTTGAACGCCCTGTATGCTAGCGCGATGGCGCGATGGTATTTTGCGCGCTCGGATTCCGGCGCCTCTTTCTGTTTCTCTTGAAGGATGCGGAACGCCGTTTGAGCGATGCCTCCCCTGCTGAACTGTGCAAGGTCCCTCTCATCCGGCTCAAGAGAGAGCTCGGCATCGTCGAGCTGTACCGAGGCGAACTTCGATTCCATCTCCTCGACCAGCTGATCAAGGAGGTTCCTAACTCCGATTGAGACGATTCCGGATACCTGAAGGCGAAGGAGTGTCTTCTCGGGCTCACTGATATCCGCGAGCACCCTTTTGAGATCGGCGACATCGGTTTCACCGGCGATGTGTTTTGGGATGTCGAGGAACCTGTACTGTCCGGTTGGCACCTTTGTCACCGTGCGCTTCTCTCCGTCAAGTTCCACGAGAAGCGCGTAGCCGCTCATCGACTCACCGAACCGTGTCGGCTCCGGCGTGCCTGAATAGAAGAAAGGAGAAGTCGGTTCTTCGTCCGGATCAGGGTGCAGCGAGTGCCAGTGCCCGAGTGCGACGTAGTCCATCCCGAGGCTTCTCAATTCCTGCTCGGTCATCGGGAAGTAGTCATCCTCCTCCTCGTTTCGTCCGATGCGTCCCGGCACGGATCCATGCAGAACCGCGACATGGTACTTCGTCCCCGGCTGAGTGCTAACTCCCCTAACTGGAGACTCATTCGATCTCGCCTCGAAGCACGGGCTCGGATAGAGCGTCACATCGCATCCAGGGACCACGAAAGGCTTCCGCTCCGTGAACACCTTCACGTGCTCTCCGAGCTTCAGGAATTCCTCGCGTGCATAGACCGTGGTCGGTCCATAGTAGTCGTGATTCCCTGGAAGAATGAAGACCCTCAGCGGCTTCGCCTCCTCAAGAATCCGCGCGACTTGCGTACTCAGCGTTCGCGACACGCGGTTGTTCTCAAACATGTCACCGGCGATGACGACGAAGTCCGCCGTCTTCTCAGCTCCGCCCCGCAATATGGCCCTCAGCACCTCGACCCGCGCGTCCTGCAGTTGCCTCGCTGCCGTTCCTGCACCGGGAGCTATCATTCCGATTTGGAGGTCAGCCGTGTGAACGAATTTCATTCTCCCCTCTCTGAAACTTGTGCTCGACCAGGATGGCCCACTGAGTCCACAGAGGTACGACCCT
>PEWR01000108.1:3872-15453 GCA_002779395.1 Ignavibacteriales bacterium CG07_land_8_20_14_0_80_59_12 | reverse complement strand
TCAGATCATCAGCCTCCCCGAATTCCAGCGTGAGATGAGCACCGCCGAATTTCACCATCTGATTGGTGAATTTGTAGCAGAGCGAGAGCGGCTTCTCGGCATCAAGCATAAGAGCGTCCTTTCTGCGGCCTACGAGTGCGGCGTGCCTGTCTATACATCGTCTCCGGGCGACAGCTCGATCGGAATGAACGTGGCGGAGACGGTCCTCCGCGGCGCCAAACTACGGCTGAACGTAGCCGCGGACGTCAACGAAACGGCGGCTATTGTTCTCTATGCGAAGCGGCGGGGGGGATTGAGAGGTGGAGCGCCAGGGCGGAACCTGAAGCCCGGAAGAGCCGCCGGTGGAAAAAGCGGTGTGCTGATCATCGGCGGTGGATCGCCAAAGAATTTCATGCTCCAGACCGAACCGCAGATTCAAGAAGTCCTTGGAATCAAAGAGAAAGGGCACGACTACTTCCTTCAGGTGACGGACGCCAGGCCGGACACAGGAGGGCTTTCGGGAGCAACCCCCTCCGAAGCGGTCAGCTGGGGGAAGGTCGATCCAAACCGGCTTCCTGATACTGTGGTCGTCTACGTCGATTCAACCATTGTCCTTCCGATCCTAACCTCGTATGCCCTGGCAAAACACGAGCCGAGGAAGCACAAGAGACTCTACGACCGCCGCGGCGAGATGATGAATCTGCTCGAGAGCGAGTTCAGGAAGGCTCGGAGAAGAAAGGGGCCAGCCGTCTCAGTATGAGGGGATGATGCGTCGGCACTCTGGTGTGCTGATCGTCCCCGGTTTTCGCCGTTGCTGATGCAGTATCAATGCAGGAGAAGGAATCTACAATCGTACCCGTCATATGGCGGGGTGCTGTCAACCTGATCAAGGAGGGCGCTATGGGCCGCTACCAGGAATTGAAGGGACTTGTGGAGAACTTTGAGAAAGACTTTACGAAGTTCTTTGAGAAAGGGAACAAATCCGCAGGGACGCGGGTCCGCAAGGCTATGAAAGAGCTCCAGCGGAAGGCTGCGGAAATCCGCAAGGAAGTGCAGGAGATCAAGACCAAGGAGAAGGCGGCAGCCGGACCGCCACCCTCGACGCCTCCCTCGACGCCTCCCTCGACGCCTCCGCAGGCCTGACGCGAATCTCCCGACCCCCAAGGCGTTCATGCAGGGGGATTTCCGCATTGGAGCTCTCTTCGCCGGAGGATCATCGGTCTGGTGTGTTTCCACGGATGCCGACTGGCGGGGCATGGCGGAAGGGCGATGCAGCTCTTTCGGGCTGGTATGAGTTGTTGCCCCTTACGACGCAAAGGTCGCCTCGAGGCGACCTTTGCGTTGATCCAGATCCCTCGCCGGCGGGCTCCCTGCCTTTGGCGGGCGCGCCTCCCCGATGGATGGCTCGACCATCTTCTTCCACGCGAACGGCGGGAGCCACCAGCAGTTGCTCATCCCTACCGTTGATATCGATGGACTCCGCTTCACCGGACTTGCTTTTGGAGTTCTTCCAGGTGTCCCCGGTTACAGCCACCTCCAGGAAGGGGTACGTATGCTCCGCGCATTTCTCGCAGTGTCTCTCGCACTGTTTCTGCTAACGCTCACATCATGCGGCCCCGGCGGCAAGTCGCTGCGCGGTGAAAGCCGCATGCCCGCCGAGCTTGGACTTACAATTGTCGCCGACACTCACAACGATGTGCTCCTCCGTGCGGTCGAAGGGGAAGATCTCGGGACCCGCACGAAGCGCGGCCATTCCGACCTCCCGCGTTTCCGGGAGGGAGGAATCACATTCCAGGGATTCTCGGTGTGGGTGAATCCGACCTACGGGCCGATGGCGTTCGAAAGGGCGAGTGCGATCATCGACTCGTTCGATGTTCTCGTTCGCCGGTACCCGCGTCAGATCGGCCTTGCGAGGCGCGCCTCGGATGTCGAGTCGCTCGTCGGTGCGGGGAAGCTCGCGGGGTTTCTTGCGCTCGAGGGAGGAATTGCACTCGGGACAGACCTCTCAAGGATCGATTCATTCTACAACCGCGGGGTTCGATCGATCACGCTCACGTGGAACGATACCACCCCATGGGCAAGCTCGGCGGAGGATGAGGCTGAGCATCCGAAGAAGCTTGCTCAAAAGGGGCTGACGGAACTCGGACGCGCCGCTGTACAGAAAATGAACGAGCTCGGGGTTTTGATCGATGTGTCACACCCGGGTGAGAGGACGTTCTGGGATATCGTCGAGATCACGAAGAAGCCGATCATTGCCTCCCATTCCGGCGTCTATGAGCTCTGCAACAGCTACCGGAACCTGAAAGACGGTCAAATCCGGGCAATCGCGAAGAGCAGAGGCATCGTGTGTATCGCATTCTACCCGGGCTATCTCGATTCGACCTTTACACCGAAGTTTGAAGCGATGGCGAAGAGACACAAATCGGAACTTGACTCTCTCCGCGAGGTGTTCAAAGGACATGACGATGAATACATCGTCTCACGCAACAAGCTCTTGAAGGACGAGCTTGATACAATCAGGACCCCTTTGAGTCGGATCGTAGACCACATCGAGTACGTTGTGAAGCTTGTCGGTGCCGATTGTGTAGGTATTGGATCCGACTTCGACGGCATGGGGACGACGCCGCTGGGTCTCGATGACGTGACCGGCATGCCGAAGCTTGTCCGCGAGCTTATGAAGCGAGGATTCACGCCCGGGGACATTCGGAAGATCATGGGGGAGAACTTCCTGCGTGTGTTCCGCGAAGTCAGCGGATAGGATGCAGCCATTGATCGCACGGAAAACGATGGGTGACGCGGATCAGGACATGATGTAAAGAAGAGTCTTCATCCGTGTGAGTTCCGCATGTTTCCGTGTGAATCCGTGGCTGTATTTGTTCGTCTTGTTTGCATGCAGTGCGTCATTTCGCTAAATTTATGAGAGGTAGGAATTATCTTCGTTCAGACTCAGGGAGCACGGCCATCGTTTCACCCCTTCGTTCACGAGTAGCGCGTCCATGCGAGCAGTGATCCCCGTCGCCGGCGTCGGCAGCCGCCTGCGTCCCCACACCTATACGCTCCCAAAGGTTCTCCTCAACGTCGCCGGGAAACCGATCATCGGCCACATCATGGACAAGCTCGTGGAGGAGGGGGTCGATGAAGCGACGATCATCATCGGCTACCTCGGGGATATGATCCGCGAGTACATCCAGTCCCACTACTCGATCTCCGTCGATTTCGTTGAGCGGGAGGAACGGAAGGGACTCGGCGATGCCCTCTACGCGGCGCGAGAGACGTTGAAGGATACAGAACCAGCACTTATCATTCTCGGCGACACGATCTTTGATGTTGATCTCTCGTCGTTCATGGCATCGGACTCAAACGTGATCGGTGTCAAGGCGGTCGATGATCCGTGTCGTTTCGGAGTCGCCGAGGTGACCGACGGGATCATCACGAAGCTCATCGAGAAGCCGGAGAAACCGCTGTCGAATCTCGCGGTTGTCGGTCTCTACTACGTCCAGCGCCCCGGGGTCCTCATGAGGAGCCTCGGCGAGCTCATCAACCGCGACCTCCGTACAGGCGGAGAGTTTCAGCTCACTGATGGGCTTCAGCTCATGATCGAGAAAGGAGAACAACTCATTCCCTACACCGTCGACGGCTGGTACGACTGCGGGAAACCGGAGACGCTCCTTTCAACGAACAGGTTTCTACTTGAGAAGTGCTCACTCTCGGACCACCTTGAGAGCGTGGTGGTTGTCCCGCCCGTTTTCATTTCTCCTGACAGCAAGATTGTGAATTCCGTCATCGGCCCGTACGCCACGATCGCAGCAGGCGCAGAGGTGGAGAACTCTCTCATCCGCGACTCCATCGTGAGCGAGGGTGCCCGTGTTCGATGTGCGCTGCTCGACAGTTCCATCGTCGGCAACCACGCGGTCGTGAACGGGAGTTACAAACGAATCAACATCGGTGATTCATCGGAGATCGACTTCTACTGATCCGGTGATCCCTTCCATGCCGCACATCCATCGGGGTACGTCACAATAGTGGAGCATGAGTCCCATGTCCTATTTCTTTACATCTGAATCGGTATCTGAAGGCCATCCGGACAAGGTTGCGGATCAAATCTCCGACGCGGTGCTTGACGAGCTTCTCCGCCAGGACCCGAAGTCGCGCGTGGCTTGCGAGACGTTCGTAACAACAGGTCTCGTCATGGTGGGAGGAGAGATCACGAGCAAAGGCTACGTTGATCTCTCAACGCTGGTCCGCGAGGTCATCCGCGAGATCGGGTACACGAAAGCGGAGTACAGGTTCGACGCGGATTCGTGCGCCGTCATCAATGCGATCCACCAGCAGTCCCCCGACATTGCGATGGGTGTCGACACGGGCGGCGCCGGCGACCAGGGGATGATGTTCGGGTATGCAACGGATGAAACCCCGGAGTACATGCCGGCTCCCATCATGTTCGCCCACAGGATCGTAAAGCGGCTTGCCGAGATCCGCAAGAAGAATTCGAAGCTCATGCCGTACCTCCGGCCGGACGGGAAGTCACAGGTGACGGTTGAGTACGAAGGACGGAAGCCGGTCCGCGTCCACGCCGTGGTGGTCTCCACGCAGCACGACGGCGATGCGAATCAGAAGCAGATCCGCAGCGATGTCATCGAGCAGGTTGTGAAGAAGGTTATTCCAGCGAGCCTTATCGACAAGAAGACCGTGTACCATGTGAACCCGACTGGACGATTTGAGATCGGCGGGCCGCACGGGGATACCGGACTAACAGGACGGAAGATCATCGTCGACACGTACGGCGGCCGCGCTCCGCACGGCGGCGGAGCGTTCTCGGGAAAGGACCCGTCGAAAGTGGACCGGAGCGCTGCGTATGCCGCACGGCACATCGCAAAGAACATCGTCGCCGCCGGGCTCGCGAATGAAGCGGTCATCCAGCTCGCTTACGCGATCGGCGTGGCTGAACCGGTGGCCCTCTACGTCGACACGAACGGGACTGGGAAGGTGCCGAACGACAAGCTTGCCGCCTTCATCCGGAGGGAGATCGACCTGACACCGAACGGCATCATCGAGCGGCTCCGCCTGCTCCGCCCGATCTACCGGAAGACGGCTGCCTACGGTCACTTCGGACGTGACGAAGATACGTTCACGTGGGAGAAGCTTGACTTCGTCGACAAATTCCGCTCGCTTTTGTGAGCTGTGGATTGCCGCACTGCGGCAGGGGTGTATGAACGGTGGAAGCATCTGAGAAACTACAGAGGAGACGCATAGAATCCATGGACTCGAAACGTGGTGTGTACAAGGTTCGCGACTTGAAGCTCGCCAGGCTGGGACACAAGCGCATTGCCTGGGCGGAGTCCCGCATGCCGGTTCTCATGGCGCTGCGCGAGAAATATTCGAAGACGAAGCCGCTGAAGGGTTTCCGCATCGCCGGATCGCTTCACGTCACGAAGGAGACAGCGGTCCTCGTGAAGACGTTCATTGCCGCGGGCGCCGATGTGAGCTGGAGCGGTTGCAATCCCCTCTCGACACAGGACGACGTTGCCGCAGCTCTCGCGAGCGAGAATATCTCGATCTACGCCTGGCACGGCATGAGCCGGGACGAATATTACTGGGCGCTCGATCGGACGCTTGATTTCAAGCCGCACCTCACGCTCGATGATGGCGCGGACCTCATCTTCACAGTCCACTCAAAGCACAGAACGATGGCAGCCGACATCATCGGCGGGACGGAGGAGACCACGACCGGCGTGCATCGCCTCCGCGCGATGGCGGCGGACGGGAAGCTCCTCTATCCGGTCATCGCGGTGAACGACGCCGAGACGAAGTGGGACTTCGACAACGTTTATGGCACAGGACAGTCAACGATCGACGGCATCCTCCGCGCGACGAGCGTGCTTCTCGCGGGGAAAACGTTTGTGATTGCAGGCTACGGGCACTGCGGAAAGGGCGTGGCGATGCGCGCTTGCGGACTCGGCGCGCACGTGGTCGTCACCGAGGTGAAGCCAACCGCCGCGCTCAAAGCGACCCTCGACGGGTTTGAAGTGATGAAGATGGACGCCGCCGCAAAGATCGGCGACATCTTCGTTACGGCGACCGGCGTGAAGGATGTGGTGGTAGACCGGCACTTCCGCGTCATGAAGGACGGAGCGATTGTTTCGAACACCGGCCACTACGACTGCGAGCTGAACCTGGTCCACCTGAAGAAGCAGGCAAAACAAATCCGCGAGATCCGTCCGAACAACGAGGAGTACACGTTGAAAGACGGACGCAGGGTCTACGTCCTGGCGCAGGGAAGGCTCGTCAACCTTGCCGCCGCAGAAGGGCATCCGTCGGAAGTGATGGACATGTCGTTTGCTAACCAGTTCATGGCGGAGCTCCTACTCGCAACCCTGTACCGCAGTGGGAAAAAACTGGAGAATGCGGTCCACGACATTACTAAGGCGCAGGACCAGCAGATCGCGCGGCTTAAGCTCGGAACGCTCGGCCTGAAGATCGACCGGCTCACACCGGAGCAGCTCGCCTACATCGAGGACTACTCCGCAGGAACGTGACGAGGTCCGAAGCAGAGCATTACTCATCTCGATCCTTCTCGGTGGAGCAGCGGGAGCTCCTCTATTCTCGCAGCAGAAGGACGTTGCACTCGCGATACCAAAGGCAAGTTGCATTTCTCTGACACCGTCGCAAATTTAGGCAAGACTTTTCCGTTTCGGCCATCGCTCGATTGTCCGTTCCCTCAGCCCCGGTGCGCTTGCGGGCCCGATCCCGTCATTCGTGAAAGGAATTCCCAATGGAGTCCGGACGCAAGTCGCTTCCTTCGAATGCGTACACAGGATTGAAAGCCGGGGAGAAGTACCTTCCCCTCGTTCCCAACGACGCCCCCCTGCCGGAAGTCACTCCGTACTCGCTCACATGGGGTCTCATCTACGCGGTGGTCTTCTCGGCTGCGGCCGCGTACCTCGGACTGAAGATCGGACAGGTGTTTGAAGCGGCGATCCCGATTGCGATTCTCGCCGTCGGGTTGAGCGTCGCGATCAAGAAGAAGAATGCTCTCTCCCAGAACGTCATCATCCAGTCGATCGGTGCCGCGTCGGGCGTTATCGTGGCCGGAGCCATTTTTACTATTCCCGGACTTTACATCCTCGGGCTCGATGCAAGCTTCCTTCAGATCTTTCTCGCGTCGCTCTTCGGCGGGATCCTCGGGATCCTCTTCCTTATCCCCTTCCGCCGCTACTTCGTAAAGGAGATGCACGGACAGTTCCCCTTCCCCGAAGCGACAGCGACGACCGAGGTGCTTGTCGCCGGGGAGGCAGGGGGGCAGCAGGCGAAGATCCTACTCCGCGCCGCGGCGGTTGGAGGCCTGTATGATTTCCTCGTTTCCGGTGTCGGTGCCTGGAGAGAGGTCGTCACGACCAAGGTTTTTGGATGGGGTCAGATGCTTGCCGACAAGGTCAAGCTCGAGTTCCGCCTCAACATCGGCGCGGCTGTCCTCGGGCTCGGCTACATCGTCGGGCTCCGCTATGCGACCATCATCGCCGCCGGGTCGTTCCTCGCATGGTGGGTTCTTATCCCGCTCGTCTATTTCATCGGACAGTACATACCGGGCCCGATCCTGCAATCGAAGATCCCGATCTCGCAGATGTTGCCGGAGCAAATCTTCGGCGACTACGTGCGCCATGTCGGCATCGGAGGAATCGCAGCGGCCGGGATTATCGGCATCATCAAGTCGCGAAAAATCATCGCAGGCGCATTCAAGCTCGCGGCATCCGAGATCTTCGGGAAGTCGATTGCGGCTGGAGGTCCCGATCCTGAAGAAAGCCGCCTGCAGCTCGACATCAAGATGAAATGGATCGTGACGACGCTCGTCGCAGCAGTCGCCGGCATTTTTGTATTCTTCCTCACCGCCGTTGTCGGCGGAAACGTGGGTTGGGCCGCCATCGGCGCTGCGATCGTTGTCATCATCGCATTCCTCTTCACCACGGTCGCCGCGCGTGCAATTGCCATTGTCGGCACGAATCCGGTCTCGGGCATGACGCTCATGACGCTCATCATCAGCTCCGTTATCCTCGTCAGCGTTGGGCTCAAAGGGGACCAGGGAATGCTCGCCGCACTCATCATCGGCGGTGTGGTGTGCACGGCACTGTCCATGGCAGGCGGGTTCATCACCGACCTCAAGATCGGGTACTGGCTGGGCACGACACCGCGGACACAGGAGCGCTGGAAGTTTCTCGGAACGCTTTTCGCCGCCGCGTCCGTCGGAGTCGTCATCCTGGTTCTCTACAAGACGTACGGCTTTGGTCCCGGCGGGCTCGAGGCACCTCAGGCTTCCGCCATGGCGGCCGTCCTTAAGCCGCTCATGTCAAATCAACCGGCGCCGTGGCTTGCATATCTCGCGGGAGCGATCCTCGCAGTCATCCTCGAGATGCTGAAGGTTCCACCCCTCGCCTTCGCACTCGGCATGTACCTGCCGCTCCATCTCAACACGCCAATCCTTGCCGGCGGCATCATTGCACACCTTGTCTCCACGCGGTCAAAGGAGAGGTCCGTGAACGACGCCCGCCGCGAGCGAGGAACACTCATTGCTTCGGGTTTCATTGCAGGCGGCGCGATCATGGGCGTGGTGTCAGCGTTCATTGTTTTCTTCGGGAAACAGCTCTTCAATCCTGAGTGGACGCTGATGAAGGCAATCGGGACGGAGCAGTGGGACAAGAAGATCCCGTCGTGGGTCAATTCTTCCGGCGCTGAGATACTCGGGTTCGTGATGTTCGCGATCATCATGATCTACATGTACATCGATTCGAAGCGGGCTGCGAAGGGATGAGATTAACGTATTTTAATTGACGATTAATCGTTTTTCGTTGCTGTCACCTGCAACATTTCGTATATTTATATCGTTACACGTGTAGGTAGTTGACGATAACGCGCGGGTGATGACATGGAGGGAACAAAGATGAAACGCATCCTTATGTGGGCTGGTCTCGCAACCGCTGTCGCGGTTCCTGTAATCCTTCTTCTCAACAAGGGCCGGAAGTCAAAGAAAGAGGGCGAAGAGCCTGTGCTCTTCTACAGAGATATCAACAACATCTTCGAAGAAGAGATGAAGTAACGACAAAAGTCCGCCTGCGGCGGACTTTTGTCGTATATGCCCTTCACTCACCGGGAGGCGTTAGCTCGACCGCGCTCAAGTCCCGACGAGACGCGCCATCTCTCTCACCGCTTCTGAGATCCCCACGAAAACCGCCCGTGAGAGAATTGCGTGTCCGATGCTCACCTCATCGATCTCGGGGGTCTCTGCAATGGGCCGGACATTGACGTAGTTGAGCCCGTGTCCGGCATTTACTCCAAGCCCCAGTCCCTTCGCCTGCCGTGCAGCACCCTGCACCACCTCAAGAAGCCGTGCCTGTTCAGCCCTCGTCGTCGCGTTCGCATACTCTCCTGTGTGGATCTCTATCAAATCGGCGCCCACCTCTGCTGAGGCGCTCACCTGGTCGGGCTCGGGGTCGATGAAGAGACTCACCTCGATGTGATGCTTGCGGAACTCCTTGATCACATCTCTTAGGTAGCGCTGGTTGTCCCTGACGTTCAATCCGCCTTCGGTCGTTAGCTCCTGCCGCTTCTCAGGGACCAGCGTCACAAGGTCGGGGAGAATCTCCACCGCGATCCCGATGATCTCCTCGGTTGCAGCCATCTCGAGGTCAAGCTTCGTTTTCACAGTCTCTCGAAGAAGACGTAGATCCCGGTCGTTGATATGACGGCGGTCCTCACGAAGATGGCAGACAATCCCCTGCGCCCCGGCAAGCTCCGCCAGATGAGCGGCCGTCACCGGGTCCGGCTCAAGCCCTCCCCGCGCTTCCCGGAGAGTGGCAACGTGGTCGACGTTGACAGAAAGGCGCGTAGTAGCCCTCCCCTCTTCAATGCTTCCATGAAATATAGGGAAAACACTCTCCAAAGAGAAATGGCGAAACCTTTCTCCCGGAACATCGTATTTCCGAGTAGGTGTAGTGTACGCCCGGCCGATTTCCCCGGCGCCTCCCCGCCTGACTGCAACCGTCTGCAGCGGGGGGCAGAAGGGACGGTTTCCGGGTGAGATACTCCAGGACGACCTGCCGAAGGAGAACTTCAATGAAACTCTGGTCTGTTGGCCTCGTTGCTCTCCTCCTTGCCGCCGTTCAGCCTGTCTCATCGCAGTGGGGTGATGACAGCACCGACGGTCTCAAGGAGAGGATTGACCGTCTCGTGGACCGTGTTCTCTCGGCCACGAAGGGGGATTTCCCGCGGTTCCTCTTCAAGGAGTCCGATTTCGGCCCGGGTTTCCTGGATGATGATGCGATCCCCTCCGCAGACACAGTCTCACCGGCAACGCTTGTCGTTTCGAGTGATACAACGATTGCCGTGGGCGACACAGTCTCGGCGTCCCTCCTTGTCACCGGATGCAAGCTGACGCTTCTCGGCAAAATCGTCGGCAATGTCGAGGTAAACAACGGTACCTTCCGCATGGAGCCGGGAAGCAGCGTCGAAGGGAATATCCTCCTCGTGAACTCCGAGTTTCGGCGGCTGAGCTCCACCTCGATCAGCGGCACGGTGACCGAGAGAGTTGGGAAGTACACGGCAGCCCGCCGTTCACACGATACCTACCGAAGCCGCTACTCACGCGTCCATTACCCGCGCTACGCGCTTGATTGGGACAACGGGATGCTCCACGGGAGCGACGCCATCTTCCGCTATGACAGGGTGAACGGCCTGCTCCTCGGTCTCGGACATGAGAAGCAATTCTACTGGGACGGTGTCCAGCAACACTCACCGCATGGATTCCTCGGCTACGGATTCGCCGTCCACCGCTGGCAGTATCAGCTCGGATGGGATCTCTGGTCGGGGAATTTGAATCGATTCGAGCTCGGCGGCGATTACCACTACGGCATCGACACAAAGGACTCGTGGCTCATCGGCGATGGGGAGAACACCGCAGCAGCAATCCTCTTCAGGCAGGACTTCCGCGACTATTTCGGCCGCAAGGGCTTCTCCGTCCACACGGCACAGTACTTCTCGCCGCAAATCCGCCTGCAGGTCAGCTACGGTTCGGACAAATACGAGTCGCTCCCGCAGGAGACTAACTGGTCAGTCTTCCGCCCGGACCACCACTTCAGGATGAACCCTGCGATCGATGACGGATCGCTCAAGAGCGTAAGCGGACAGATCGACATTGCGACCTACGACGAGAACCGTCGCGGAGAGGGGGGATGGCGGATCCGGATGACCGGTGAGTACGCGGGGGACAAGGCACCGAAGGACCTCGGCGGCGACTTCTCTTTCACACAGTACACCGCCGACGTCAGACGCTACCAGCCGATTGCTGACTGGGGAGAGTTGCGCCTGCGGGGACGTGGTGGGAGGACCATCGGCGATGCGCCGCGGCAGAGGATCTATGAGCTTGGCGGCATCGGTTCACTCCCCGCGTTTCCATTCAAGGCGTACTCAGGGTCGGACATGTTCCTAGGCAATGCTGAGCTTATCCTCAACGGCACCATCCTCCGTGAACTCCCTGTCGTGTCTTGGTTCACTCACGATCTTGCGATCATCCTCTTCGGCGACGCGGGAAAGGTCTCGGGTAAGACGTTCATCC
>PEWR01000108.1:0-3856 GCA_002779395.1 Ignavibacteriales bacterium CG07_land_8_20_14_0_80_59_12 | reverse complement strand
GGAAGAAGGGCTCATGAGCGGTTTCAGCTTTGAGAATGGCACCGAAGGCTGGAAGAGCGATCTTGGCATCGGCGTCGGATCGCGTTCGGGGAACGTGCGACTCCTCTTCGCGTGGCGCACCGACATCCCGTTGCCGGCGAAGATCATTCTTCGCATCAGCCAGAGCTTTTGACCTAACGTACCTTTTGAATGACGAAGTGGAGCTGAGAAGGCTGGATGCTCACAAGCTCCAGGTCGGAAGGATACTCAAGAATTGGTATGGTGACACCGAGTGTGTCACGAAGGAGAGCACTGTAATATATCCTCGCCGTTACTTCGTTGTTTGATACGCTTCCCATTCTCGTTGCGCCGCCGCGAAGTACGGCCACTACCGTTGGCGGATAGATAAGAGCCTTGCGGCTCGGCGGCGCGCCAACCACCTCTATCGGCACATCTTCGAAGGTCCGTTCGGCAATGAGGTCAACGGGCACTGTCACCGTGATCCTCCGCGGCTCCACAGCTATTTCCTGCGACAGTGCGTCGAGCGGTGACGTTTCGAACGACGTCGTCATGTGGACGTCGCTCAGAGCAACCGGAGCCGTCTCCCACCGTGAGATTGACCCGAGGACCGACCCGCCTCCACTGATCAGCAAGCTCTCGGGCTCCGCAGTGACGTACCCTGCAATACCGAACCCTTTCCTAAATGACATTGAATAGCGCGGCACGACAGGGACCCGCTTCCTGACAAGCGGTTCGAACCGCACGTTCACTTCATCAGGTGTGATGCCGAGGATCTCCACGCCGGCGGGCAGATCCGTTTTGATGGTCAACTCACGTGTGAGCGGAACTCGAACCGGACCTGCAGGGAAATCAGAGAGGTACATCCGGACTTCGGGGTGGCTGAAGATGCCAAGGCCCGCCAGCTGCCAGCCGATGCCCCGGGCGCGCACATCGACCCGCCCCGGAAGAGGGGTAACAAGCGCCATGTTCTGCGGGATCTGCTTGACGGTGAGGGGGAGTGAGAAGGTCCATTCATACTCACCGTTCATTGCAAGCGAGAGCCACAGGAATGCTGCGAAGAGCGTTGTCGTGATAATGACCGGGTACCGGCGGCGGTTCCGCGGCTGACTGAGGTCCAACTCTCTCCGGCGGCTCATCGGACGCAAACGCAGGAGATCGTGTGCAATGTGATAATGCTGCCTTCGGGCATCGGCTGTCTCACTGAATCAGAAATGGCGAGTCTTCCATACACTCGTATCGAATCTCGTCCGCGTCCTCATGCCCGCCCGGCCCCGCATATAGGCGGTTCGGCAGGTTGAGAACCGGCCCCGGGACATTTCCAATATTCTTGTACGCATGGACAACACCCGGCGGGACGACCAGGACGAGAGGGTTCCCTTCCCCCGCTGTGATGTTCATCATGGTCTCATATGTAGGTGATTCTCTCCGGTTATCCCACAGCGTGATGCGATAGACCGAGGGACCCGGGAAGGCGAAGCAATCGGTCTGATCCCGATGGGCGTGGGGACCGCGCGCCAATCCGGGCTGGGTGAGAGAAATGTAAGCCATGGCAGGACGGATAGCTAAGTCAATCTGGTCGTCCCTATAAATCTCTGCAAGCCAGCCGCGCTCATCATGGTGGACCTTCAGCTGGCGCACCTGTATCCCCTCAATGATTCCCTCGTGGAAACTCATCACTCCTCCGGTCACATAGTGTCATGCCGCTTCGAATGAGAGCTGGCCCCTGCGGGGCACGAGACTTTTCGTCCGCCTGACGGCAGACTTGGAATGATACGCTGGGGAGCGAATTGGATACTCGCTGTGCCAGCTCACGACCCCGCGTTCAAGATCAAGTGTCGATCACTTCGAGAGTCCGGGACAACTCTGTGTCCGTGTGAAGTCCGATGAGGATCGTCTCCAGCCGCGCCGGGAGAATGGATCGCCCGCTGATTCGAAGCCGGGAGGACGAGAGCAGCACACCGTAGCCGGGGGACACGGACCACGGCTCGATGACTCCTTCCCGCCCCCGGGTCCTTACAAGAAGAGACGCCCCCGTACCCTTCAGCAGATATGTCCTCTCATCCACTCTCTCGACCTGGATGCCGGGGGAGAAGTGCAAGAAGAAGTCGATCGAGTGCTCGCCGCTGCCAAGGATCTCGTCTGTGATCTTCCAATACGACTGCCGCTTTTGAAACTCCACATGTCTTCGAACCCGGACCGAGCGCGGGAGCCGCTCATACCCGTAGTGTTCAGCATCGAAAGCATCGAGCCACTCTGACACCGCCCACTCCGTCACGCGCGGCCTCGTCGTGTCTCTTGTAATATGCCAGAGAGAACTGAACTCTGCAAGTTCTCTTTCGTCGATACGGATTGTATTGTGGGCTGCCGTGCTCCGTAGGCTCTGCCGCTCGTCTCGATCGGCGGTGTAGCAGTAGGTCCCCGAGTCGGTGATGAATGTTACGCCTCCGAAGAAAAGCTCAAAGCTGAACGTGTCGTTGTGGCCGTGCCCCCCGAGCCCGTCGAGTCCGATTCCCCCGGCGTCGATGATCAGATGTGCTTCCTCCCCCTGCATAATGTAGAATCCACCGTCGGGGAACGCGGACGACTCTCGTGCCGCAGCGGAATCGGGCAGCTTCAGGAACCGTTCAAACCCCTCGGCACCGAGAAGCCAGAGGGCATCCTCACTGAACCTACCCGCGACACGCTTAAGATCGGAACGGCCGAAAAGGACTGCTGCGATCGAGAGGAGATACCGGTGGTCGTTCACGGGCTGCGAAGGAGAGAAGCAGAACAGCCGTCCGTCGTCTGCGTCTCCGATAAGAGGAGCACTTCCGTCGGGCCTCGTGTAGGCAGCGACGAACTCAAACATCCTTTCAAGACGCTGGCGGTATGCCTCGGGGAACCGGGCGTTATTCCGTTCCGCGAGGAGGTACGGGACGAGGAACAACTCGATGACGAGACGGTGGTACGATATCGACCCTTCGTAGTCGACACCATCCTCGAATACTTCATCTCTGATTTCCTTCTCGAGAAACCTCTGGCTCAGCGTGAGCCACCTCTGCCCGCGTGGAGTATCGCGGAAGAAAAGGCCGAGGACATAGAGTCCTGCGAGGTTCGACACGAGATGGTTGTGGTTCCGCGGGGAGAACTCGAGGTTGTACTCGATAAAGGCGCCGTGCAGGTAGAGGGTTTCGGTTGCCTTCCGTTGAAGGTCGGGTGTAAAGAGCGGGGATTCGGAGAAGAAGGCGAGGCCGAGGAGCCAATTGAATGAACGGATCGAGGCCTCCATGCTGATCTTCCAGTTCACGCCGTAGGGGAACGGATTCGCATCGATCCAGTCATTGAGGAGCTGGAAGAACTTCTTCTCGTAGTCGCGGCTTCCCGAGACCCAGCTTGCCCGGCCCAGCCACGCCGCAAAATGGAACCGGCTCATCTCCCACGGCATCTTGATGTCCGCCCCTGGCTTCCCGTTGAGGATCTTCACATCCGTGTAGTAGGAAAGCGGCCACTCGGCTCCGGTCTTGATATCCTGCTGCCACGGGAGAGGGAACGGCAGTGTCACGGGCAGAGAGCCGAGGAACGAAAACGTGTTGTGGAGGACCGGGTCGGCGTCATCGAGGAACGACTCGTAGGGGGTCGTCCCGGTAAGCGTGCTGAGGAGGAAATCCTTTCGATTCTTCGGTGTGTAGAAGAATTGTGAACGTTCCAGCCGCTCAGACACCGGCAGCGCGGCGGCACGGCGTGCCTCCTTCCGGCGAGAGTGCCACAGCGCATTCCTGAAGAGGCGTGCAAGCTGTGGATGGAGCATCCTGTACCGGAGAAGACGGACGAGATAGCACGGGGTGACCGGATGGTGGATGAGCTCGCGGAGTCGGGT
>PEWR01000031.1 GCA_002779395.1 Ignavibacteriales bacterium CG07_land_8_20_14_0_80_59_12 | reverse complement strand
TCTGTTCAATAATGAAGGAAATAACAGCTCAGAAGAAGAACAAAACCACGGATGCCGCAAGACACCGCGGACAGATGCGACTCAGTCACATGGCAGATATCACAGGTCAGCCATCCGCACAAGCCCCGGAAATCTGCGGCTTCGTCCGCCCAATCCGCAACTGCTTCTAGCTCATTTCGAACCGGGCCTACTATTCCTGCTGAAGAGACTTTTCAAGACATACCCTGCGATCTGCGGATTCTCCTGGAACCGCCGGACCGAATACCTGTACCACTGCTCGCCGTACGGGACGTACACCCGGAGCCGGTGGCCATCCGCAACAATTCGCCTCCTTATCTCCGGCCGAACGCCGAGAAGCATCTGAAACTCGTACGCCTCACCGGACAGCTTCTTCTCGCTGACGTAACCGTACGCATCGTTGATGAGGTCGTCGTCATGCGTCGCGATGCCGACGTATCCCCCGCCGTCGATGAAGAGCCGCAGGAGCCGCTTGAAGCTTGCGTTGATCTCGTCGTGCTTGCGGTACGATATCTCCTCAGGCTCGATGTAGATCCCCTTGCAGAGGCGGATGTTGATGGTCCCGAGCGTCTTCGACAGCGCGAGGAGGCGCTTCAGGTCGTTCTCGGTTCGGTGGAGCTTCGCCTGCACGACAACACCGACGTTCGGGCACTCCTTCCGGAGCGCTTCGAAGATCCCAAGCGTGTCGTCCGTGCACGTGTGGTCCTCCATGTCGATGCGGATAAAGTTGCCGAGCTCACGCGCGAGTGAGACTACTTCCCTCACGTTCCCGAGGCAAAACGATTTGTCAAGCTTGAGACCAAACTGCGTGAGCTTGAGAGAGAGGTTCGCGTCAAGCCGGTTCTCCGCGATCGCACGGAGGACCCGCTTCGCCTCCTCCCGGGCGGCAATCGCCTCATGCTTCTCCGTGATGTCCTCACCGAGGACATCCATGGTCGCCATGGTGGAATTGCGATTCAGATCGCCGACGGTCCGAATCGCATCATCGAGCGACTCACCGGCGATATAGCGGAGCGCAAAGTAGCGGACGACCTTCCGGGGGACGAGCGGCATCAGTAAGACGATAGCCGTGTTGAGTATGTTCATAGAAAATCCTTCGCGGATCGACGAGAGTGCGCCCTTCCGGGCGGCTGTCAGTCGAAGAAGGGAAGAACACACACGACGGCGCAGAGGATGCGAAGGCCGTACAGACCGGAATCGCATCATATGGCCTGGAACGTGCTAAAAGCAACGAAAATATACCGAGAGGCATGTTGAAAAGCAATAAAAACAAAAGGGCCGGCCCCCGAAAGAGCCAGCCCTTAGTGTTGTTCTTCGGTGCATCGTGCCGCCACTACGCGGCGTGACGCATCAGAACCCGATGAGCAGGGAGAAGATCTGGTTCGCGTTGAAGAGCTTCAACGACTGGTACGCGTAATCAAGCGTCAGATCCACGCCCCCGGCATTGTAGTGAATACCGGCGCCGAAGCCCGGGCCATAGAGGATTTTGAACTCGTCCGTCGATCCCGCCTGCGTCAGGGAGTATGAGCCACGGAGGAAGAACATGTCATTGTAGGCATACTCAAGTCCAAGGCGATACTCGTCGTCTGAGTAGTTGTTGTTCTGATACATCCCTGCCAGTGACAGGCGGCTGTTTTCCATCGGGGTGTAGTCGTACGACAGACCAACCTCGAGGAGCGACGGAAGCTGGAACGTCGCCGCCTCAACCTTCGCCAGCGCAGGATCACGAAGGGTGCCCTGCGCCTGCATCACCCTGAACAGGTCCGCGCCGTCGAACTGCATGTCGAGGCCGAGGTTCTTCAGGGCAACGCCGAGCTTGAGGCCAGGGACGCCGCCCACGCCGTTGTACTGCACACCGGCGTTGGCAGCGAACCCGTTCGCCGTCGTGCTCATGATCCCTTCATGGACGTAGTTGAAGGTGGCGCCGACGGTGATCCTGTCGGTGAGGTCACGGGAGTAGGTGAACCCCAGGACCGTGAACGTCGGTGAGTATGTCGCTCCCGTACCGTCAGGGTTCAGCTCGTCGGTCACCGGGATATCGCCGAAGGAGATCGATTTCAGGGTCAACGCGACCGTCCCGAAGCCGAACTTCGCGCCCACACCGCCGTATTCGATGCCGATATCGGCCATGTAGCTCGTATGGGAGAACATCGCCTGCGTGGAGTTCGTCATCCGAGAAAGCCCCGCCGGGTTGTAGTAGATCGCGTCGAGTCCGGTAAACCCGCCGATGTACGTACCCGAGAGTGAGATCCCCCGGGCGCCCACGGGAATGAGGAGCTCTTGAGCACCAGCCGTGCCGCTCCGGTTCCTGCCGCTCGCCACGGCATCCGTCGCCGTCAAGACAAGGGCAAGAACGAGCAATGTGATGAATGTAACTCTTATGCGCATATCGTAAACTCCTTGTGAATGTTGTGTGATACAGACACCATTCAAAGGAGGGCGCTTCCGCCGAAGGCGGACGAAGCGCCCCCACACACATTCATCAAATCCGATCCAGGTACTGGGCTTCCATGATGATACCCAGCTTCAGGATCTTTGTCTTTCCGAGATCCGGCATGTCGATGTAGATGATGTACATGCCGCTTGCGACCGGGATGTTGTTGAAGTTGAGGAGATTCCACGTTGCGAACTGCGTTTGGTCGTTCTTCTCAACAGTAGCAACCGGGACACCGGAAAGCGAGAAGACCCGGATCGTCGCCCGCTGGGGCAGATGATTGAACGTGACAAAGCGCTGGTACTTGTTGAGTTCCTGGGCGTTGAACCCGAAGTACGGGTTCGGCCACACGTTGATGCGCTCGATTTCGGACTTCGACAAAGCCACATCACCGACCGTCGGTACCGTTGAGGCGTACGTGTACTGGTCGGCGATTGTGATCGGGTAGTTCGGCGTGATGGTGAATGTACCCTCCTTCATAACGTCCGAGTTACGGTACGCCGGCCAGAGGAGGTAATAGCAATCCACCAGGTCGCTCAGGACGTCGGTGTAGCGCGGATCTGGGCTACCGGTATAGGTCGAAGACCAGACGAACAGTATTTCACGGCCGCCGGTTGAGGTATTCTGCGGGAACCACTGTCCGTCGACCTTCCCAAGCGGCGGTGCTTGATTGTTCTCGAGGAACCCGATGTTGAGCTGCCGCCCTCCTGAGGGAGTCCCGTGAGCGTAGTCAACATCCCAGGCAGTGAACGGAACCGTCACGAAGTCCTGGTACGCATAGCCGCCCACCTTGTTGATGATGAATGGGACATAGCTTGGATCAGCCGCGGCCTTGGTGGCCAAGCGCAGGAACCGGTGTGCTTTCTGCGAGTTCGACCCGAGGAAGCGGATTTCGACCTTGTGGAGCTTGTCCGCTGTCACGCCGTCATTCGGAACGCCAAACCAGTTATTGATGTTCGGCCAGCCGAGAGAGTTCGGCCTGCCAAAGTAGTCACCGAAGGCTTCAAGACCGAGTTCCCACGCCGTCTGGGCCGCGAAGAAACGATTCGCAGACGGGTTGAACGACCAACCCATGGGATTCTGCGAGTCACGGCGGACACCCGGAAGCGGACCGGAGATGACGAGGTTAATACCGTCGATCGTCGGATAGTACCCCTCCGTGCCGGCAGGAC
>PEWR01000063.1 GCA_002779395.1 Ignavibacteriales bacterium CG07_land_8_20_14_0_80_59_12 | reverse complement strand
ACACGTAGCCGAGATGCAACGGCGTGTCGACTCCGGCGATGTTCTCGGACACCGAGCCGAGGTCCCAATCGAAGTAGAGGCCGAAGTAGTATGCGGGCACGACGGCTGTGCCGTTGTTCCTTACCGTGTACTTCAGCATGACAAAATCACGGTTCGACGGTTCCGTGTACTCAAAGCTCTCAAGTCTTACCTGAAGCCCGATCTTCGCAGCACCCGCGGAATCGTCGCTCATCACGCATACCCCATCCTGTGCGGAGAAGGCGCCTGGAGTTTGGAGTCTGAGTGCGGCGACGTGTGTAATGCCCCTGTCCCTCTCTAATGGATCCGCACTGCGTGCGACATCGACGATGTGTGCCGAGTCTTCCCCCGAGACAATTGCTCCTTCGAACAGAAGGTTCGGTCCCAACTTGTAGCGGAACCCCTCACCCCTGGCATTCTCGGGATAGTCGTCAAAGGAGAGTGTCCCGTGACTGCTGATCGTCACGGACACATTGTTCACATCGGTCTCGCGGAACGTGGGGTTTGCCACAAAAGAAATGTTCCTCCGGTCCCCCGCTCCTCCACCGGAGGCATCAAGGACGAGATTCACCTCGTGGTCAACCGGCACGTCCCTGCTCACCACAAACATGAGCGGCTGCAAGGCGATAGAGACGGAATCGAGTGTGCCGACCGGGCCCATGACAACAGCGCTTTGGATGAACCGGATGTACGGGTCGGATCCCTGGAGCGTCAGCGTCACTCCCGCGGGGAGCGGCTTGAGCCAGCTCATGACCGTCGCAATCACAACAACCGTATCTCCCGGATCGGCCGAGCAGCTGCGGCCAGCCCCTCGCGGCGAAGTCATGTTGACGGAGAGAATGCTGAGGCCCGCCACGTCGCGCGAGACCGCTGCAGCCGCGTCGACGCGTCCCGATCCAAGAAGACCCTCATACCCAGGGTTCTGCGCATCGATGGATAGAGCAGTGGAACGGACCTGCGCCGCGATCTGCCCCGGAAGCCAATCCCTATGGATCGCTTTCAAGAGCGCCGCCACTCCCGTCACGACAGGCGAAGCCATCGAAGTCCCGTCCAGGTAACCGTAGCTCCCCTGGCTGATGGGATAAGTGCTGTAGATATTCTCCCCCGGCGCTGACACACCGACGCTGTACCCGTAGTTGGAAAACGTCGACTTCATGTCGCTCGAGCTGACCGATGCGACAGCAAGCACACCCGGATACCCGGCCGGATATCCTGTCGATGTAGAGTTCTCATTCCCCGCAGCAGCAACGATGAGAACCCGCGGGACAACGCTCCGGAGCACATCTGCCTCAAAATTGCTGAGACCGCTTCCACCCCAGCTGCAGTTGATGATCGCCGCACCGTGGTCGGCCGCCCACTTGATCCCTTCATACCCGAAGAGGATATCGTTGCTTCTTGGGTCATCCTTTCCTGCCTTGACGGGCATGATTGTGACGGAGTAACCGACTCCGGCTATTCCGATCCCGTTGTTTGTGACCGCGCCAGCGATTCCTGCAACGTGCGTGCCGTGCGGCGATCCGGGCGAAGGATCATTATCCGGCGTGCGTCCATCGGCTCCCGCGAAATCCCAACCGTGCGACCCGTCGGTGTTCGTCCAGATGTGAGCGCTGAGGTCCTCGTGATGCCAGTCCACGCCGCTGTCGACAATGGCGACGATGATGGTCGAGTCGCCGCGACTCACATTCCATGCCTGGTACGCATTGACCTGCTGAAGATACCCCTGCAATCCGATTCTCAGGTCGTTCGGGGTGAAGTATAGATGACAGATGAAGTGCGGCTCGGCATATTCGACTGATGGGTCGCGCCCGAGTTGCGCGCACACCGACGGAATGTCGAGCGGTCCGGCAGCATGCGCGGTGTAGATCCTGGCGAGTTCCACATCCGACTCATCGCGAATCGTCTCCGGAAGCGGGAACATCTCCGCGGCATCGCGCAGCCCGTAGACGGCTGCGATACGTGCAAGTTGAGCCTGCACCACTGCCGTCTTTGGGAGACCGATCTCTTTCTTGAGCTTGAAAACCACGATGTCAGGGAGATACTCTTCCCTCCCCGGAGGCTGCTTGTTGCCGTGCTCTCCCAGGGAGGCAGCGTTCCGGGTGTGGAGTCCGCCCGGGCCCGGAACAGCGGCAAACGCGACAGACCCCGCGAGAAGTGCGAAAATGGCGGCCGACCTCATCACGGCTCCCATTGCGGGTTCTGCCTCCTCTCGATCACCCGCCCCGGCATTGCCAATTCAGCTTCACTGGATGTCAATTGTCACCCCATCCATAGAGCACATACGCGCCCGGCGCAAGAGGGTTCTTCGTCTCTTCCCCGCCGGCGGAGCTCACGGCATTGAGGAACGCCTTCCCGGCATTTGTCCCCGATGCAAGTCCGGTGAAGAAGATCTCATCGAACGATCTCATTAGTCGCGTATTGACCTTCCAGAGGTTCACAACCACGTTGCGCGATCCGTGAGCCATGAGGACCGTGGCAATCTCAGCAGGATCCCATGTTCCCGACACAGCCGTCACCACCGCTGTGGGAAACCGGTGGAGCTGCGGGAGCATCCCGGTGCCGCGCTCATCAAGCGGTTGAGATTCGGAACCCTTCGACAGGAAGAACGATGGATCCATTGACTTTGCCGGAGTCCAGGGAAGGACTGCGAAGAGCACCGCGCCACGCATATTCCGCAGGGTGTCCCATGTCGCGGATGTGGAGAGGTTCATGTTGACTTCTCTGAACCAATTGCGCACATCACGGAGAACGTAGTCAGCGTCCCAGTCTGTTCCCGCAGGATTTCCAATGGCCACCGTTTGGGCATGCGTTGTATCGACCGCACATCGCTCCCACGCAATCGACGACGCCGAGGGAACGACTCGCACAGATAGGACCCTGCGGACGAGCGATCGGGCCAGAGCGGCCTCCGGAAACGGAATGCCGGGCGATGCTTGCGGAGCAACAAAAACGAACTCTCCCCAGGTTGCCGCCGCGGCTCGCATTTCTCCCCTTGCACTGCTTCTTCTCGTTCCAGCGCCCCCGAGAGCGCGTGCTAACGGATCAAGCAGAGCCCGTCCAATCCTCTGAAGGACCTCTGTCCCCCGGCGTCCAGCTTTTGGATCCGATGAGGGCACTGAGTCCCCCGGCAGGGGGAGATCAGCGGCAAGTGAAGCGAGACGGTTCAGGCCGGGAGCGGGCACGACGATGCACTGCGCGCGTGTCACGAGGAACGCGAGAGGACCTGCACTCCCGTCAAAGTACTCTACGAGTGTCGTCCCCTCGGCGAGCCGCCGTCGGATCTCCGGGGCCGGGAGGGGCGACGGTTTCAGGAGCGATGCAAAGACAGGCGATATGCCGCTTGCCTCTTCGACGGTCGAATGAAAGGACTGACAAGAAGCACGCAATTCTCTGGCAAGGGCTGATTGCCTTTCCTCATCTCCTGTCGAGGCGAGGAGCAGGTCGACATCCACTCCTCTCAGCATCTCGATCCGCGCCCCCAGTGAGAGGGCCCGCTTGACGAGGGTTGTCAGGGAATCGTCCTTGAACACGAAGTTGACGAATCTCATGCGCGCCGCGAGTTGCCGCGAGATCCTTTTCTCCGCTGCATCAAGGGCCGCATCCGCCTGTCGGAGCTGTGCCGACAGCCGTACGATGGGATCGTACCAATCGATGCGGGGCCACCGGAGGATCCGTGCCCGCAGCGACGGATCGAGGGAGAGGATGGGGAGACTCGGTAGTGGTACGGAATCAGCGATAGCGGCCGCCCTGCTGTAGGCCTCCAGCGCCGCCGCCTTGTCGCCTGACTGCTCAAGGACCCTTCCGCGCTCGTACCATGTCACAGCCTGCCCGAGCGGAAAGTCGTACGCGCGGAAAATGGAGTCGGCACTCGAAAGCGGTGCGAGTCCATCCCCCTGCCCCCACCTGCGTGCCGCAGCGTAATCGGCCTTGATGGCCGTGATCGCAGCGAGCGCGAACATTGAGCCGCCCCTTCTCGCAGCGCCGGCAGCCTCATCAAACAAGGCAGGGTTCCAAGCGGCTTCACCTTCCATAAGGAGCGCATCGACCTGAAGCATTGCGTCCCCCGGCACGGCGGCGATGAGCCTTTTCACGAACTCCATATCTGCCTGCCCATCGACGCTGTTCCCGCGCAGAAGGTCCGACCGGACCAGGGAAAGCGCCGTCCTCACTGCATTGACGGTGTCCGCAGCGTCGATGGATGCCTTGATGCTCTGCCTCAGGACCTTGTCCGCACCGAGCAGATCGCCGGAGAGGAAGAGTGCATCGGCATACCATCTTCCCGCCATCACGGCACCCGAGTCCTGGCCCGCGCCGTTCCACGCGGCTGCAAGATGCCGCACTGCCTCACTCCATGATCCTTCACGGAGACAGGATTTTCCTAAATCGATGTGCGCCGATATCGTGTCTCGTCCGCCGGAACTCCGAAAGAGTCCGGCGAGAGTCAAGATGTTGTTGTATTCGTTCTTCGCGCGGGCAACGGAGCCTTCGAGGAGCCACGAGTCGCCCAGCAGCTTCACAGCATCGATCTGCCCGCGCCTGTCCGCAATTGCGCTGTACGCCTCAATCGCTTGTTGGGCGTACGAGGCCGCCTCACCGGAACGGGCAAGCATCAGGTGAAGCTTCGCGAGCCCGAGTGCTATCCCCGCGACACGGCCCTTCCTGTCAAGCGAGTTGTTCTCATCGAGCGAGCGGCGCAGCCTGTCGATCGCCCGGCTGTATTCCTTCCTTCCAGCCGCTTCCCAACCTTCTCCTTCGAGCGCATCCGCGCGCCGGATTCGCTCCTTCTCGCCCGGCGAACAGGAGACAATTGCGACTGCAGTGAATCCTACGGCAAGGAGTGAAAGCAAGCGCATGCCGATTCATCTTTCAAGGTCGGGGCCGGTTTTGGATGACGATGACGTGTCATCAGAGACCGGATGCAATATACGAAGCTCCTCAAGTATGTTCAATTGCGCAGTGCAGTGCGTTCATTCTCCCCGTGCTTCAGGAGGAGAACAAACAAGAAAACCCGGGAGGTGTCTGTCCCCGGGTTTTTGATGCGCAACGCGGCGGGGCAAATTGTTCGCTCAGTACTTCTCGAGATACGCGTCAAGCTCCCACGGAGTCACCTGGAGCCGGTACTCATTCCATTCGGCCGTCTTGAGACTGGAGAATTTCTCAAACGTGTACTCCCCGAGGACATCGCGGATCACGGGGTCCGCCTCAAGAGACTGGAGTGCTTCTCGCAGATCAGATGCCACGGTGCTGATGTTCCTCCGGCTTGCCTCATCGTCGGTGAACTCGTAGATGTTCTCTTCCACCGGAGGAGGCGGCACCATCTTCTTCTCGATCCCATCGAGGCCCGCCGCAAGCATCACAGCAAACGCAAGGTAGGGATTCGCGGACGGGTCGGGACACCGCAGTTCAGCCCGGACCCCGTTCTCGCGCCCCGGGGTGCACCGGGGAATCCGAATCATCGCAGATCGATTCCTCTGCCCCCATGCCACATACACGGGGGCTTCATACCCCACCACAAGGCGTTTGTACGAGTTGACAGTGGGGTTGACGACCGCATTGAGGGCCTTGATGTGGACGAGCTGTCCCTGGATAAACGAGCGGGCGACGGATGAGAGATGGTAATCATCCGTCGGATCGTAGAACAGGTTTTTCCCTTCGGTACTGAAGAGACTCTGGTGTACGTGCATCCCGGAGCCGTTGATTCCTGCGATCGGCTTCGGCATAAAGGTGGCATGGAGCCCGTGCTGGATCGCAACGTACTTCAACGTGTACTTGAAGGTCGATGTCTGGTCTGCGATCTTCAACGCTTCGTCGTAGTGGAAATCTATCTCGTGCTGGCCGAAGGCCACTTCGTGATGGAGCGCTTCGACGTCGATCCCGAATCCACGAAGGGCGAATGTCATTTCCTGGCGGATTTCCGTCGCAAGGTCGGTCGTCTGGTCAAAGTACCCCGCGGTGTCATGGGGAAGAGGAAGCAGTTTACCGTTCTCCTTTTTGAAGAGAAAGAACTCCAGTTCCGGACCGACATTGTAAACGTATCCGAGCGCTTGCGCCCGAGCAAGTTGCTTCTTCAGGATGTACCGCGGGTCGCCCTCGAACGGTGCACCGTCCGGCATGTAGACATCGCAGATGATCCTCGCGGCGACCGCCTGTGGACCGTTCTTCGTCCAGGGGGTAACGGCATACGTATCCAGGTCCAGCTTGAGGTACATGTCGCTCTCGAAGATGCGTGTGAACCCCTCGATCGAGGAGCCGTCGAACCAGATGCCGTCGTCGATCGCGCCCTCGAGTTTCGAGACAGGGATCGTAACCCCCTTCAGGATGCCGTTGAGGTCACTGATCTGCAGGTGGACGTACTCCACCCGGTCATGTTGTGTAAGCTCCAGGATGTCCCGTTTTGTCATGTGCGGCATCGGTGATCCTTTCGTGGCTGTCTATGGATATATTGGCGTTGAAGATGCGCAAGTGAGATGACCGTTGTCTCTTTCGGCGTTGAGAGGACTACGTTTGTCCTTGTCGCGTGCACTCCCTGCCACGATTGGATCCGCGACAGGAGCTGCTCGAGCGTCCCCGTGTTCTGCGTTCGCACCTTCAGGAGATAGGAGCCTTCGCCCGTGATGGCGTGGCACTCAAGTATCTCCGGCTCCGACTGTGCGTGCTTCAGGAACGAGGGATATCGGCTCGACGGTGCGATCATCACCATAACGAAGGCTGTCACATCCAGACCGATCTCCTTCGCGTTGAGTCGCGCATGATACCCGGCGATGAGCCCGCGCTCCTCGAGTTTCTTCAGCCGCTCGCTCACGGATGGGAGCGAAAGTCCGGTCTTTGCGGCAAGGACGGTGCGGTGGGTTCGCCCCATCAGCTGGAGCGTCTCGATAATCTGGAGATCGATGGAGTCAAGTTTCAAGCGTGTCTCCTACACAGGTAAGGGGATCACAACCATTTTACAAATATATGTTTCGAATTGCAATGATTTACCTTAGTATCTAAGGAACATTTGGGAAAGAAAGCAAAGTCCCCTCCTCCGGCCCGGGTGCTGTGGGCAGGTGCGGTCGAAATTGGAGACGGGGGGAAATCCTTCGGAGGGACTCGTCAGGTGTGCTATTCCACCGAACGCTTGCGTGCGGCGCGCGAGGCGCGCAGGCTTTCAAGCTGCGGCTTTACGTATTTCTCCATGCAGTCAGGGCAGATGCCGTGGCTGAACTGGGCTTCGGAGTGTTCGGCAATGTAGCTTTCAACCGCCTGCCAGTAGTTCTTGTCGTCGCGGATCTTCTTGCAGTACGAGCAGATCGGGAGGAGACCCTGGAGCTGGTTCACGTCCGCCAGTGTGTGTTCAAGCTGTTTGACCCGTTCGGCGAGGCTGCGCTGCAGCTCGACGACACGCAAGCCGACTTTGATGCGTGCGATGAGTTCCTGCTGATCGAACGGCTTCATGACGTAGTCGTCTGCCCCAGCCTCGAGGCCGGCGACGATGTCGCCCGGGGAACGCCGCGCGGTGAGGAGGATGACGTACGTAGTGGAGGAGGAATCCACTTGCTGGATCCGCCTGCACACCTCCACACCGTCCATCCCCGGCATCATCCAGTCCAGGATGGCAAGAGGGACTTCACCCTCGGCCTGGTATTTCTCCCATGCGTCGATCCCATCCGAGGCGACGACGACATCGAACCCCTCTTTCCCGATGGCGGCTTCAAGAGCACGCCGGGAGACTGGCTCATCTTCTGCTATGAGGATTCTCATCCCACCGCCTCTCTGACCTTCCCGTGAACCTCAGCCGCCTTGGAATCGCATGTCTTTTCCTCACGGCCGGACCGTTCCCTCCCCTCTCTGCAATGCTGATGCATCGCCGGACACTTCTGCATTCGTTCCAACCCGTCCGTGCTCTTCGATCACGGCTGCTTCTCCCATCCGGGTGTCGCGAAGAAGCTCAAGATCTGGTCAATCTCGTTCTCGAGCCTTTCGAGCACGACAGGAGCTTCGTCCGGCCTCTTCTCCTCACCGATCTTCTCAAGTTCATATGCCGAGTCGTATGCCTTCATTGCTCCGATGTTCCCGAGAGCCCCCTTCAGATAGTGGGCTAGCTGGCACGTCTTTGCTGAGTCTTTGCGTGAGACCGCGTCACGCAGCTCCGCGAGCTTCTGCGGTGAGTCGCTCCGGAATATCTCCGCCAGCTCCATGAGGAGCTCAGGGTCGCCTCCCGCAAGCCCGCGTGCCGTCGCAAGGTCAATCGGGAGCTCGGCCGCCGGGGGTTCCTCCGGCGCGTCCGGGACGAGTTTCTCAATCACCGCATAGAGGTCTTCGGGCGTCAGAGGCTTGGAGACATAGTCGTCCATGCCGGCGGCCAGGCATTTCTCTCTGTCTCCCTTCATCGCATGTGCTGTCATGGCAACAATAGGCAAATGGTTTCCCGTTTCTTTTTCCTTCTCTCGTATCACCAGGCTTGCCCCGTAACCATCGAGCCCCGGCATCTGAACATCCATGAAGACGAAGTCAAAAGGCTGCGCGAGGGTCATATCCACCGCTTCCTGTCCGTTTCCCACAACGACAACCACGTGGTGCCTCTTCTCCAGGATCCGGAAGGCAAGCCTCTGGCTAACCGGGTTATCCTCCGCCACAAGAATCCGCAGCCGGCGTGTGAATCCTCCCGGACGGTAAGGCGGTCGTGCCTGCTCTGCCTCTTCACGTTCGGCCGTCACGGCTTCTGCGGCCCGCGCTGGCTGCACTCCGAAACGGACGGTGAAGTGGAACGTGCTGCCGTGCCCCGGTTCGCTCTCAAGCCAGATATTCCCTCCCATAAGCTTGATCAACTTTGCAGAGATCGGGAGTCCGAGTCCGGTCCCCCCGTAGCGGCGTGTCGTTGATGTCTCAGCCTGTGCAAACGGCTCAAAGATCGTTGCCTGCTTCTCCGGTGGAATACCGATCCCGGTGTCTAATACCGCGAAGTGGAGCCCGACCCCCTCAGCCTCCTGCCACTCCCGTTCCACCAAGACGGTCACTTCTCCCTTGTCTGTAAACTTGATGGCGTTCCCTGTGAGGTTGAGGATGACTTGCCTGAGCCAGAGAGAATCGCCGATGACGTTGTCCGGGACGAGAGGCTGCACCTGGCACGTGAGTTTGATTCCCTTTTCCTTCGCGCGAAATGAGAGAGTCTTGAGGGTCGAGTCAAGGCTATTGCGGAGCGCGAACGGCACAGGGCTCAGGACGAGCTTCTCTGCTTCGATCTTTGAGAAGTCAAGGATATCGTTGATGATCTGGAGGAGCGCCTGGGCGGACTCCCGGATTGCGTTCGCGTACTCCTTCTGTTCCGCCGTGAGATCCGTACCGAAGAGAAGGCTCGCCATTCCGATGACACCGTTCATCGGAGTCCGGATCTCGTGGCTCATACTGGCAAGGAACTCCGACTTGGCGCGTGTGGCGGCCTCGGCGACTTCCTTCACCTTCCGCAGCTCCTCTTCGGTCTGCTTCTGCCTCGTGAGATCGACGTACATCCCGAAGATGCCCGCCTGCTCCCGGCCGGTGACCATCGGCACGCCGTAGATCTGGACCGGCACGAGGCTGCCGTCCTTTCGTTTCCGGACGGTCTCCTTTTCGACCGTTTCCCCTTCGGCTGTCCTCTGGGAAAGCATCTCCGCCTCGCCCTCGAAGGAAGGCGGGACAATGACACTGTCGATAGGAAGGCCGCGGATCTCGTCGGCTGAGTAGCCGAAGATCTTTTCAAACCCCATGTTGACGTCGAGGATGACGTCATTGACGCCGAGCATCGCAACCCCGACCGGCGTGTTCTCGAAGAACTGCTGGAAGCGCGCTTTCTGGAGAAGTGTCTCGAGCTCAGCCCGTTTTCTATCGGTGATGTCGGTTGCGAGCCCGATGAGCGCAAGGGCGTTCCCCTTCTCATCCCTTACGACGGAGGTGGAGAGGTAGATCGGGAAAAGGCTTCCGTCCTTCCTCCGGTTGAGGAGTTCTCCCCTCCATCCCCCCCTCAGCGTCGCCGGGAGGATGTCGCTCGTCGCATCGGGCGGATTGTCGAACGGCCGCAGGAGAGCGGTCGATTGTCCGAGGACTTCGTGCTCTTCGTACCCGTACGTCCGCAGGAACGCATCGTTGACGTAGACGATGTTGTCTTCCATGTCGGTTATGCTCACGCACTCGCTTGCGCTCTTGACGGCCTGGGCAAGGACATTGAGCTCCTTTGCTTTGCGCTGGTGCTCGAGAGCGTTGACGATAACCTCGCAAATGATCTTGAGAAGACGCTTCGCCTCATCCGTCCATTCCCTCTCCTCCCGCATCATGTCGAAGCCGAGGAGGCCGATGTGCGATTGCCCGTACGCCATTGGGACTGCGATGAGCGACTTCAAACCGAGCGATTCGAAAAACTTCCTGTCGGTCTTCGCCTCAGGAGGAAGATCACTGAGACGTGAGAACATCAACGTCTCGAAACGACGCTGTTTCGCCATCTCCCAGGGGACGTCTTCGACCGGCAATCCTTGCAGCTCATTCTTCTGCGATGGGATCCCCGCCGCGCACCATTCGTGCGTGTTAATCATCTTCCGTCCGTCCGCCGAAAGGAGCATCACGTAACTGTGGTCGACGTTGCAGAACTCGCCGATGATCTGGAGGGCGTGGTCGATCTCCCCATCGATCTCGTCGGAGGAGATATTGACAAAACTCGCCGAAATCGTCGCAACGATATTCTCGAACTCGACCCGTCTTTTCAAGGCCTCTTCCACGCGCTTCCGCTGGGAAATGTTGCGGAAGATCCCGAGAAGAAGTGGAGCGGACTGCCTGATGCCCATGAATGAATTCGCTACCTCGACATCGACGGCCTTCCCGGACCGGAACGTCACTCTCCGCTCGAGGTGGGTCTCGACTGTCTTGTCGATGAACCGCTGCCGGTATTCCTCTGGTGCGGTATCGGCGTATTGCTCTGATGAGTAAGTGACGGTGAACGGCTGGCCGACAAGCTCTTCCTGAGTCATGCCGGCGAGCCGGCAGAAGGCTTCGTTGACCGCAACGATGTTTCCTTGCTCATCCGTGAGGCGCATACCGTCGACGGAGTTCTCCCAGACAGATCGGAATTGTGATTCAGACTCCCGCCGTGCCTCTTCAGAGCGCCTCCGATCAAGGGCTGTCGCAATGTGCTGAGAGACGAACGTCAGGACTTCTTTCTCGCGTTCGCCGTACCGGACGCTCTCACGGTAGCTCTGCACGACAAGCGCGCCGATAATCTTCTCGCGCAGTTTGAGCGGCACGCCGAGCCAGTCGATGGAGGGGGCCCCGATGGGCTCGATCTCTCCACGTTTCACAAGGTCGTCGAAGACTTCCGGGGAGGCGAGGAGCGGGCAGCCGGTGCGAAGAACATATTCGGTGAGGCCCCGGCGCAATTCCCTCGGACTCGGCGGCTCGTCGTACTCGTCGACGAAGTATGGGAACTCCAGGAACCCGCGGGATTCATCGTACAGGGCAATGTAGAAGTTATTCGCATCCATAAGCTCGCCGACGATGCCATGGAGCGCCTTGTAAAATGCGGGGAGGTCCTCCGCAGAGCTTGCCACGTCAGCGATCCGGTAGAGAGCCGATTGCAGCATCTCCGACCGCTTGCGCTCCGTGATGTCCTCTACCGCCCCGTCGTAGAAGAGCACCTGACCGTTTTCGTCGCGGATGACTCTCGCATTCTCACGTGCGAGGATGTACGTACCGTCGCCTCGTTTCCATTTGGCCTCGAGGCCGTAAATCTCCCCTTCGCGCTCCAGGCGCTCCTTGAATTCCTTCCGGTCGTACCGGGGGGCGTATTTGCCTGTCTCAAGGTTGATGGACTTCAGTTCTTCGAACGACTTGGCCCCGAGTATCTTCACGAGGGCGGCATTCGCATTGAGAATCTTCCCGTCCGGCGTCGACCGGTAGATGCCCGTCGGGCTATTCTCAAACAGGACCTCAAAGCGGGCCTCGTTCTCCCGGAGCCCTTTCTCGGCCCGATCCCTTTCGGCCATCACCCGCTTCAGCCGCTTCCATCGGCTCACCCAGTAGACAGAGAGCGCGAGGAGTACGCCCCACAGAACGGCGACGAGATCAGGGCCATGCCAGGCGGGGTTGTACGTGAGTGCCCGCTTCGCAACAGTCTCAAAGACGTGAAACATCGAGGCAAGAACATATACGCATATCCCGCCAGCGACTATCGCGAGGAAGCCGAGGAGGGTCTTCTTGCTCTCCGCTTCTTCCTCATCGTGGGGGCATTTCATGCTCTCCACCGATCTAGATTGTACCTCGCCCGGAACATCTGATACCGCCTCCCGAGGAATCAACTGAAAATAGCAACGCGCGCCTTGATAATCAAGACACCTCTTCAGACCGCGAGACTGTGCAACCCTTCTTCCTTGGATTCCACGACGGAAAGGCAGAACCTGCCTGCCCGTTATCGTCGTTTCTACAACGAGAGATCATAGGGCACAGTGACGTCGCCCCCGATCGCAAGACAAACCCGTGGAATTTCGACTGGGAGAAGTTCTACCGCCTCCGCGATGAGGACTCCGCGGTCTCGGAGCAAGAATAGTCAGAGGTCGGGGCCTCGTCCCGGTTTTACCCCGGATGAGAGCCGCGGACATCCTCGACCTTCGCCATCAGCAGCGGGGTTCCCTCCACTTTATCGAGCAGCCCATCGACGGATACTGCACTTCAGGAAGGGGCCGTCCGCTCGCGAGACATGTGATTGCCTCCTTCAGTTCCTCCTTTGTCACGCGCGACTCGTCCTGCCAGTTGTCGTCGATCCGTCCGTGGTAGACAAGCTTCCCTGTTGCATCGAAGAGGTAGATGTCTGGCGTGCACTGGGCTTTCAGCTTCGAGGCCACCTCCTGTGTCTCGTCGATGAGGTAAGGGAAGGGGACCTTCCATTCCTTGATCCTCTCCCGCATCACCTCGGGTGCATCTTCCGGATAGTTCGGATGGATGTTCGGATTGATCGCGGCGGTGCGGATACCGAGACCCTCGGCGTACTTTGCGAGTCGGATCAGCCTCGGCCACACTGCCTTCGCGTAGGGACAGTGGTTGCAGGTGACGACGAGCAGCAGCCCCTTCCTCCCGGGGAGCGAGCTGCTCGCATGTGCAACCCCGAAGGGATCCTTCAATTCAAATTCAGGCATCAGTGTGCCGAGGG
>PEWR01000029.1:25329-33780 GCA_002779395.1 Ignavibacteriales bacterium CG07_land_8_20_14_0_80_59_12 | reverse complement strand
ACGGAGCCCTGTACGAGGGGTAACCTGTCGAACGGGCGCCCGGCGTCATTGCCACACGTTTGACCTTGACGGCCTGAGCCCCCAGGTCGACAAGCGACCCGGCCATGAAGCTCAGGACGAGCAGGGCCGTACAGATGGTAAGCAGTCGTTTCATAACACGATCCCCATAGATGTTTTGATTAGAGATGCACGTGAGTGTTCCCTGCCTTCCCGCCGCCGGAGTGTGCCGACACCTGGCTGCAGGCTGCTGCATAGGTGCCCTCGTTGGCATCAACTCCCATGCCAGAGCTGACTTCGCGAATCCCACAACGATACGCGAATGGGGACTGAAATCATCACCAATTTTGAGATTCCTTTCCCAAAAGTGGGAAACCATTTCGTTTTTCATCAGACTCTGCTATATTCAATGGACATTGGAACTCCCCTGACGACGAATTCTGACTCTATCCGATTCCCGCCCGTCGGAGTCAATCAGTTATCCCCTCAAAGACAAAAGGAAGATGTCGGCCATGAAATGCAGCCTCTTCTCCATCATCTTCGTTGCCTTCCTCCTTCCGGTTGGCGCAGTCTCCCAGCGCTCACAGGAAAGCATCGACACCGCCGCAGTCTCACGGATCGAAGATGAAGGCATGAACCGATCCCGGGCGATAGAACTGATGAGCTATCTCACAGACATCTACGGACCGCGACTCACCGGTTCGCCCCAGTACGCTGAGGCGGCTGAATGGGCACGAAAGACACTGAGCGAATGGGGAGTGCAGAATGTCATGATCGAAAGCTGGGGACCCTTCGGCCGGGGATGGTCACTGAAACATTTCTCCGCCCTCATGACCGAGCCGCGCATGGCTCCCCTTATCGCATACCCGAAGGCGTGGTCACCCGGACTCAAGGGGACAGTGCGCTCCGATGTCGTCTATCTCGACGTGAAAAGCGAGGCCGACCTCCAGAAGTTTTCCGGGAAGCTCAAAGGCAAGTTCGTCCTCATCTCCGAGCCTCCGCAGGTCACACCACACTTCGAGCCGGAGGCACGGCGCACAACGGATGAGATGCTTCTGAAGCTTGCGAACGCCGGCGGAACTGACCATCTCTCCTTCGACGGTGTTGGACTCCCGGGATTCCAGTTCATCCAGGATCCTGTCGAGTACGGGCGCACGTATCACTCGAATATGGATGTCTATGAGCGTGTGCAGGAAGACGACCTGAAGCAGGCGTCGACAGTCATGGCCGCGTTCGCCTACGACGCCGCAATGCGAGAAGGCCGTTTCCCGCGCAAGCCGATGCCGGCTCCTCGGCCGTCGTCACCGGCCGGGAACGGGAATTGACGAGGGCGCTTGGAACCACGGAGTGACACGGAAGCATAGGCAGATTGGCACGGATCAAGATCATGACGTATGTGCGTATCTGTGGCATCCGTTCTTTGCCGTGTGAGTTCGTGGTTCCATCGTACTACTGCACCGCGAAGAAAGGCGTCACATGAAAACGCTGAAGCCTCCTCTCCTGAAAAGGGGCGATGTCATCGGAGTGATCGCTCCCGCGAGCGCACCGAACCCCGCGGACAAGATCGATCGAGGCGTGCGGTACCTCGAATCACTCGGTTACCGCGTTGAGCTCGGCGCCCATGTCCGCGACGTCCGCGGCTACCTCGCAGGCGGCGATGCTCACCGCGCCGATGACTTCAACACCATGGTTCGTGATCCCCGCGTTCGGGCAATCTTTGCCGTCCGAGGGGGCTACGGCACGCCGCGCATCCTCGACCTCATCGACTACACGGCACTCAAGCGGAACCCGAAGATCATCGTCGGCTACAGCGACCTCACCGCCATGCAGCTCGCAATCTTCAAGCGGACCGGGCTCATCACATTCTCCGGACCGATGGTCGCGGTCGAGATGCAGGACAGCATCGATCCATTTACGGAGGATATCTTCTGGCGCACACTGACATCCGCGCGGTCTATTGGGGCGCTCCCTGTACCGGGGGATGCGCCCCTTCGCATCCGCTTTCCCGGGACTCATCGCGGCGGCGTCTCGGGCCTTCTCCTCGGAGGCAACCTCTCGCTCCTCACCTCAATCGCCGGCTCGCGCTTCCTCCCCTCCTTCGTCGGCTCCCTTCTGCTCCTCGAGGAGGTCGAAGAAGAGCCGTACCGCATCGACAGGATGCTCGCGCAGCTCCGGCACGCCTCAATCCTCACGCGGACAAACGGTGTCGTGCTCGGCGCGTTCACCGACTGCACACCGCATAACCCATCGAACCCCACCCTGACGCTCAACGAAATCTTCAGTGACTACTTGGAATCGCTCGGGAAGCCGGTGGTGGAGAACCTTGCGTACGGACACATCCCGCGGAAACTCACACTCCCGATCGGCGCCGCGGCGAGGATTGTGACGCGCCACCGCACGTCGCTCGACATCCTCGAGCCCGTGGTCTCCCGGTAACCGGAAGTCATTGTCATCACGTTGATTTTGAGACTTATCATCGGTAAATTCATCAAGAAGAATACATGGGGATTGGGAACTCCACAGAGGGTGAACATCGGGGTTTTTGCTTCCGGGCGAGGATCAAATTTCTCTGCGATTCTCCAGGCAATTGATGAAGGGCGCCTCAAGGTAAGTGTCGGCGCTCTGATATCAAACAATGCTGGATCGCGGGCTCTCGAAACCGCCCGCGCACGAAACATACCTGCCTACCACATTCCCGTCTCATCGTTTCAGACTGAACAGGAACACGAAGCCGCTCTGAGCGAAATCCTTGGACGCCACGGGATCGATTTCATCGTGCTCGCTGGCTACCTGAAGAAGATTCCGGCGGCGATCGTCCGCGAATTCCGCAACAGGATCCTCAATATTCATCCGGCGCTCCTCCCTTCATTCAGCGGAAAGAGCATGTATGGGATTCATGTTCATGAGGCTGTGCTCGCCGCCGGCGTGAAGGTCACCGGTGTCACGGTACATCTCGTCGATGAGGAATACGACCACGGCCCGATCGTGCTCCAGCGGGCCGTCGATGTGCATGACGATGACAACGCAGAAACGCTCGCCGCGCGCGTCCTTGAGATTGAGCATGCGCTGTATCCCGAGGCCCTCTGCCTCTTCGCGGACGGCCGCATCCAGATCAAGAACGGAGTCGCCATACGGACTGGAAAAACATGACCTACGCGAAGGAGGTCCTGTGATCCGCATTCGCCGCGCGTTGCTCAGCGTCTCCGACAAACGCGGCATCGTTGAATTCGCACGTGAGCTCTCGGGTCTCGGGATTGAGATTATCTCCACCGGTCATACCCGCACAACGCTGCAGTCCGCAGGGATCGCCGCCATCGCCGTCTCCGATGTCACAGGATTCCCCGAGATCCTCGGCGGGCGCGTGAAGACACTTCACCCGAAGATCCATGGTGCGATTCTCGCTGTCCCCGACGATGCGACGCATGTCGAGGAGATGGAACGTCACGGGATCACATCGATCGATCTCGTCGCGGTGAACCTCTACCCGTTCGAAGCAACAATCCGGCGCGCCGGTATCACGCTGCCTGAGGCGGTCGAGCAGATCGACATCGGCGGGCCGACGCTCCTTCGCGCAGCAGCGAAGAATTTCCGGTACACGGCGGTCGTTGTGAGCCCGGACCGCTACGCGGCGATCATCGATGAGATGCGAACACACGACGGATGCGTACCGGACGACCTCCTTTTCTCGCTCGCCCGCGAGGCATTCCTCCACGTTGCCCGCTACGATGCCGTGATCGCGGAATATTTCGATAGGCTTCATCTCGCGGACCGCGAGCCGCTGCTCCCGGAATTCCTCTCGATTTGTGCAGCAAAGGAACAGGACCTCCGCTACGGAGAGAATCCGCACCAGAAGGCGGCACTCTACGGAAACTTCGGGAAGTTCTTTGAGAAGCTCCACGGCAAGGAGCTCTCGTTCAACAATATCGTCGACATCCAGGCAGCGGCGGCGCTCATCAGCGAATTCGACAAGCCTGCCGCCGCGATCATCAAACATACGAACCCGTGCGGTGCCGCAACGGGCGATACGCTCTCCATAGCCTACCGCGCTGCGCTTGCGACCGACCCCGTCTCGGCATTTGGCGGCATCGTTGCCGTGAACCGCCCGCTCGATCCTGAGAGTGCGGCTGCAATCAACGAGATCTTCACTGAGGTCGTCATTGCACCCGAATTCCCGCCTGAAACCCTCGAGCTCTTGCGAAAGAAGAAAGACCGCCGCCTCATCCGCATGGCGGGCGACGTCAACGGCGCGCCCGGACTCGACGTCAAGCAGGTTGCCGGAGGTTTCCTCGTCCAGGAGCCGGACCGCCGCCGCCTGGCGCCCGACGACATGCGTGTGGTCACCAAACGGGCTCCCGGGGTGGATGAGCTCGATGCCCTCCTCTTCGCGTGGCGGGTGGCGAAGCATGTGAAGTCGAATGCGGTCGTGTACGCATCGAAAGAACGCACGCTCGGGATCGGCGCGGGGCAGATGTCTCGCGTCGATTCGTCGCGCATTGCTGCAATGAAGGCACGGCAGGCGGGACTCGACCTCCGGGGATCCGTCGTCGCCTCCGACGCGTTCTTCCCGTTTGCCGACGGCCTTCTCGAATGCATCTCAGCCGGATCCACCGCGGTCATCGAGCCTGGCGGCTCGGTCCGGGACGAGGAGGTCATACGCGCCGCCGATGAGCACGGTGCCGCGATGGTATTTACCGGAATCCGCCACTTCAGACACTAATCAGTCTCACTCTACGTAATCGTCAGGAACACGATCTCAATGGGAATCTTCTCTCTCTTCTCCGCCGATCTCGCCGTCGACCTCGGTACTGCCAACACGGTGATCTACATGAAGGGGAAAGGCATTGTCCTCAACGAGCCTTCCATTGTCGCCTTCGACCGCAACACGAAACGGATTGTCGCGCTCGGGAACGAAGCGCGCGAGATGCTCGGGCGGACCCACAAGGACATCGCAACCATCCGCCCGATGAAGGACGGTGTCATCGCCGACTTTGAGATTGCAGAGGGGATGCTCCGGGAGCTCATCAAGCGGATCCATGCGAACTGGATGCCGTCCCGCCGCATCGTCATCTCCGTCCCGAGCGGAATCACGGAGGTGGAAAAACGGGCGGTGCGCGACTCCGCTGAGCATGCGGGCGCAAAGGAAGTCCATCTCATTGCAGAACCGATGGCGGCCGCCATCGGCATCGGGCTCGACGTCCACGCGCCCGTTGGTAACATGGTGGTCGATATGGGGGGGGGCACAACGGAGATCGCCGTCATCGCCCTCTCCGGCATCGTCACGGAGAACTCCATCCGCATCGCGGGCGACGAGATGGACGAGGCGATCATCCAGCACTTCAAGAAGAACCACAACATCCTCATCGGGGAGCGGACTGCCGAGGCGATTAAGATAGAGGTCGGCTCTGCGATGCCGCTGCGGGAGGAGGTGCGGATCCAGGTGAAGGGACGCGATCTCGTGAACGGCATCCCGAAGACGATCGAAGCAACGTCAGAGGAGATCCGCGAGGCGCTCAATGAGCCGATCACAACCGTTATCGACATCGTGCGTCTCACGCTTGAACAGACTCCGCCCGAGCTTGCGGCGGATATCCTCGACCGGGGCATCATGCTCACCGGCGGCGGGGCCCTCCTCAAGGGGCTCGACGAGCGGCTCAGGCTGGAGACAACCCTCCCCGTCCATGTCGCCGAACAGCCGATCTTCGCGGTCGTCTGCGGTACCGGAACCGTTCTTGAGAATCTCGCAAAGTATTCCAACGTCCTTCTCAAGGGGCGGCGGTACTAAGCACCCGTGCGTGAATCGATGAATCAAAGTCTCCCGGTGCGGTAATGGATCGGATCATCAGGTTCATCGAAGCACAGCGCGTGTACGTGGCGTACGGTGCCGCGGTCCTCCTCTCGTTTCTCCTCATGGCCCTCAACACGAACACGCAGGTGCAACACATCCGCGCTCTTCTCACCGGAGCGACCGGCGCCGCAATGCACGCGCTCTCATGGCTTCCCAACCCGATCCTCCTCGAGCGCGAGAACGAGTCGCTCCGCAGAAAGAACGTCGAGCTCGCCGATGAGGTAAGCCGCCTGCGCGAGGCAAAGCTCGAGAACGACCGGCTCCGGGCTCTCGTCGGACTGAAGGAACACGCGCCGCACACCTACCTTGCGGCACGCGTCATCGGACGCAGCGTCGACCTGATTCGTAATACCGTCACACTCAATGCCGGCACAGACCGCGGCCTTAAGAGCGGAATGGCCGTCGTGACCGGCGACGGGCTCGTGGGGAGGGTCTTCTCGGTGAGCTCGGGATATGCAATCGTCACGCTGGTCCCGAGCCGGGACTTCCGCACTGCGGTCCGCGACCAGAGGAGCCGCGTTGACGGCATCCTTGAATGGAACGGAAGAGACCTGAACCATTGCGCGATGACGAACGTACCGAAAACACTCGACATCAAGGCCGGGGACCTCATCGAGACTTCCGGCTACAGCGTGCTCTTCGCTCCCGGCATCAAGACAGGAGTGATCGAACGGGTCGAGAACGATCCCGCGACGCTCTTCTACCGCGTTACGGTGCGCATGTCTGTTGACTTCAACCGGCTCGAGGAAGTCTTCGTCGCCGTGGTGACGACGCCTCCCGCTTTCCCGTCTCCTTCAGCAAGCATGGGATCCGTGCAATGAAGTGGATATTGCAGTACGTAGTTGTAGCCGTCGCGGCGCTCGTCCTCCAGGCGACTCTTGGACAGCTCATCTCACTCGACGGGGTAAAACCCGACTTTCTCCTTATCTGGGTTGTCTTTGTCGCGCTCCGTCGCGGTCACATGAGCGCCATCATTGCAGGTTCGGGCGCCGGACTCGCGGCCGATCTCCTCAGCGGGGAGTTCATCGGCATCGGTCTTCTTGCGAAGGCGACCGCCGGCTTCCTTGCAGGTTTCCTCTATCGTCAGAACCAGATAGCACAGTCGCTTGGCAGCTGGTGGTTTCTCGGCATCGTCGGTCTCATCTCCCTTATTCACAACGCGATTTTCTTCTTCTTCTACCTGCAGGGGACCCTGATTAACTTCTGGTCATCGTTTTCCTTCCTCGGCATCGGCTCAACGCTCTACACCAGCGCGTTCGCCATCATGCCCTTCGCCTACTACCGCAACCAGTATGAAGAGCATGGGGAATTACCGGCGTGATTGGCACAAACATCGGCGGCTCTATTCGCGGCAGCATCCTCCGGACAATCGTTATCGGGTTCATGATCCTCATGGCGGCGCGGCTTCTTGAGCTCCAGCTCCTCTACCACGAGGAGTACGGCCGGCAGTCCGAGGCGAACAGCGTACGCCCGGTCCCCCAGGTGCCAGTCCGCGGCTGGGTGTACGACCGCAACGGAAAGCTCCTCATCGACAACCGCCCCTCGTATTCGATCACGATTACGCCGAGCGACTTTGACATGCGGAATCTCCCGGTTGTCGCGCGCCTCCTTGACCTCGATACGGCATTCGTCAAGAATCGGATCGCCTTCGGACGCCTTCGCTCTCGCTTCGCCCCGGTGAAGATCACACGCGACGTGAGCTTCCAGGCAGTTGCCACCATTGAAGAACTTCATGACAACCTCCGCGGGGTCGCCTGCGAGGTGGAAACGAAGCGCGTCTACCCCGATTCGATCCGCGGTTCCCACCTCTTCGGATACCTCAGGGAAATATCAGAATCGCAGCTCCTCCGGTACGGTTCCTACTACGAGCCGGGGGACATCACGGGGACGACCGGACTCGAAGGGATCTACGAGACGTACCTACGCGGTGAGAAAGGATACCGCTTCCTCAGCGTGAACTCGCTCGGGCAGACTGTCGCCGCGTACGACAACGGCGCGCGCGACATCCCGCCGCGCGAGGGAAACGATCTTTACCTCGGCGTTGACGCGGACCTCCAGCAGCTCTCCGAGAAGCTTCTCCGGGGGCGCCGCGGTGCCATCATCGCGATGGACCCGCGGAATGGCGAGGTGCTTGCCTTTGCGAGCGCGCCGGATTACGACCCGGCCCTCCTCAGCGGCGTGACCCCGGCACACGTCTGGCGGGCCCTCAACAAGAATCCGTCGAAACCTCTCTACAACCGTGTCACCCTCGGCACGTATCCCCCGGGCTCGACTTTCAAGATGGTGATAGCTACCGCGGCGCTCCAGGAAGGAGTTATCACGCCCGATACGAAGATCTACTGCGCCGGGGCCTTCCACTTCGGGAACCACATCTTCAAGGACCACAGCGCACACGGGTGGGTCAACGTCACCGACGCAATTGAGAGATCATGCAACGTCTTCTTCTACCAGCTCGCTCTCAAGATCGGGTTTGAGAGGCTTACACGGTACGGTCGCCTCTACGGCTTCGGCAAGCCGACCGGCATCGACGTCGGCGAGGAACGGAGTGGAATGCTGCCGTCCGAAGATCTCTTCGACCACCTCTACGGCAAGGGAAAATGGACGAAGGG